>NZ_JBMPPD010000055.1:0-19752 GCF_049339825.1 Undibacterium sp. RuRC25W
CGGTACGGAATGCGCCATTGAAATCGGAGAGGATTAACCGATGCACACCGTTGCTGTGCTCGAAGTGGTAGTTGATGCCCCACTCTTGCATTAAACGAGAGACAAACGCAAAATCGGTTTCGTTGTATTGAACGCAGTAATCCCGTACTGGGTACGTATCGATCAGGCGCTTGTCGACGACAAATGCATAGTCATTGAAGACAGCAAGGATGGTCTCAATGGGTGTTTGATTTTGGAAGACTTTGCAATCGCTGGTCAGTGTGGCGAGATGCAACCAAGGACGTAGAGTGAATTCGTAAATCGCATGGCGGCTATCAACACCGATGAAGCGTGCAGCGGTGACGAGGGCGGAGATTTCTCGTGTACCCGCACCGATGTGACCAGCACTACCACCGGGGAGACCAGGGATAAAAGAACCCATGCCTTCAAGTTCGATCGTGCAGGTGATTTCTTTGCCGATGACGCTATCGAGGTCAAGATCAGCACCAACGCCAACGCCAGTACCAGCACGATCCGATGTTTGCAGCGTCAGACGATAGTCGAATAGCTGGTTGATACCATCGGTGCCGACTAAGCGCAAAGGTGTCAAAGGCTTGCTGATATCAGACAAGGCAGGACCGCTGACACTTAAGGCACGCGGGTGGGTGAATAGGCCGTTCACGATGTGATTCCTTTGGTGGTCGTTATTACTGTCTTTTTTGTGGTATTCATTTCTGATGCCTGTGCTCTAATTCAACACGGTGAGTTTCTAAGTCGACGACACTTTGCACTGTGAATTCCATGGGGTACGGTTGCATTTGCACTAAACCCGAAATTTCAAACGTCAACACGTTGTATTGGGTTGTTGCTTGCTCCTTGAGTAAGGGACGCACGATCAATGTCTCCGCTAAGATTCTTGGCTCAAATACCTCAATGGCGTTACGAATCATCGACTCGATTTCATGCCATTTCTTTTCAGATAAATACCCACCAGCCAAGTGCGGAACACCAAAATTAGTGGTTGACTTTGCTACCTCTGAATAGCGATGAACATTAAATAAATCACTTTGATTCGTTGTATTGAGTAAAAACCCCAGATCGCGCTGCATAATCGCGCGCATCTGGGTACGATTTGGTGTGTAGGCATTTGAATGCTCACTTTGTTCGCTAGGAGCGTCGTCACACAAACGATCAAATAAGGTTGGCAAATAGCGAACCTCCTGGCGCTTCACTTCTGTGCGTTTTGAGGGCAACAACTGCTCTCCGGGGTGTCGCTGAATTTTTTCGACCTGACTCATTGCATCTCCCATTTTTCTGCATTAGCAAGTTTGCTAGTAACACTCAGGCTGTCCATATTGCTATCAATCGCCATGCTGTGATGTTCCAGACGCGTCAGATTAGGAATGCTGGATTGATTAATAGTTGACGCAATACCTTTCAATTCGTCTGGTGCAAACAGATGCGTCACACTATCGAACGATTCTGGTATCAAGATATTGGTTTCACCCAACTGATCAAAGTGAGCTAATAAGTCAGGTGTGGTCTCTTTACCTATTAATAACTCATGAATATCACCAGTACCGCCAAGATCACGTAAATGAGCAAATTCATCAGGACGACTGCGTTGATAATTCACCTGCTGCTCCTGCCAAGAATCAAGTTGTTCAGTATTCACAGCATAGGGGTTGCGTAATCGAGCCAAATAGCGCTGATACAATTGTTTGATAGGGTCATTCACCTCAGACGAACGATTCTTTTTTTCGATCAACTCTGACAGAGATTCTGACTCACTAATTACCGTCGGCAAGATCAGCGATAAGTCATCCGTATTTACATTTTGTAAAATTAATTCACTAAAATTAGTCTGCTCGTACTCTTGTGGTTGGATTTTTACGTTGAACATTGTGTCAACATGATGCAGATGAACTAACTCAGCCAAAGCTGCGGCACTTTCTTGCGCCGATTCTATTGTCACCAAAGATGTGACCTCTTGCATACTAGGCTCAAGGAGGCCTTCTGACATATTGATGTTGTCAACATCAGCACCGCAATGAGGATTAACCATCGTCAGATGTATTTGCGGGTCAGCAATGCCGAAAACGTGTTGTTGACTGGATAAAGTCTCGGCTAAAGAAATACGTAAATGGGTAAAACCAAATTCAATATCATCACCTTGTGACAGGTGCACAGATTGCCCTGTGGTTAAGAGCAGCTCATTGTGCAAACAGATCATTTCAGTACTGAAATTTGTCAGCCGCCACACACTCATCGTGGCTGAGTGGGCTAATTCAATTTTGCAAGCACGAGCCTGTTCTAACGCCACTTCATCCATATCAGGCAGTTCTTGTAATACTTCCGCCAGAGTGATACCGCCTTGTGCATCGGTCGGCCAATGCCAGACAAACTGTTGATATTGACCTATATGTTCCAGCACATGAATTTGCAAAGAATACAGATGTCGTTCCAAGTGCTGACTCATAAAGGATTTCTCCATAGTGAAAACAAGTTATCGCTGGCGTTGACGTAACCACCCTCCACGTCTTGCTGCCAAAACGCAGACAACGGTAGTTCCTCACGCAATAGACGTTGTGGCCAGTTCACCCAAGGTAAGCATGACACGCCACGCAGGCCATTCGCTGTATCCAAAAGTTGATCTGCTACGCTATGCCGCTCCATTAATGTAATCAGTGGTGCTGGGTTAGTCGTTTTGACGTCACCTCCCAGAAGTTGTATCCAACCCGGTTCAAATTGTTGCCATAGTTGATCGACTAGCGCGGCTAAAACGATTGCAGATAAATCAGCAGCGTGAACACGTGCCGCTACGCGAGCTATCCAAAACAGGAGATCTGCCTCAGGCTTGTTATCAGCGCTGAATGAGGAATTACCTCCCACCGATCGACTCTTCTTTTGCACTTGTGATTCCAACATTCTACGCATCCAATATGAACTGATTTTTTGATAGATAATCAGAGGGCAGTGACGACCAACGCTATCGTGCGAGGCGACGCAGACACCCTGTACAAAATGATTCGGAGAAAAATCCAGCGTACGAGGAAGTAATACAAACGATACTGGAACAAATTCCAAGTCCGGTTTGGTTACGGGCGCTTTTAGCTCTACCCATTGCTGTTTAGGTTTTACTGATCGCTGGACACGTGCAGCAGTGGTGCGGCGCAGCCAGACTTCGCTCACCCAACGTTGCCACGATTGCGCCTCGGCGGCGCTACAGCGATGCCGGACATAGTCACCTTGATTTGGCAATTTCCCCCAAATTGATGGAGGCCGCACTAACCACCGATTAATAACGCGTCGACGTAATTTATTAAACATAAACTTTTGGACTATTCAATAATCAATGTAATGTTCATATTTTTTGATTGGTTAGTAATCATCATGTAGTGGGGCAACTAAACCCTTTGAGAAAATTACCAGTCAATGGATTCACGGCACCAGTATCCAAACTGATATTCATGCGCCGCCCATCAAACTCAAACTCAACCTCAACTCGGCCGGCATTAGCACCCTGAGTCACTTTGCCGCGTTCAAGCAAACGCAACAATGCCCATGGTCCACGACTTGAAATAGTTGATGTATCCGGACGTAAGCGCGGTTGCACTGAAACCTCCGCCATAATGCCGCCCCGCGGTCCCGGCCAGCTTATTTGAAAAGGCTGTACCGGACCGTGCGAATAGCGCTGCACCTGCCCGTCAAAATCCAAAATTACTTCGGTAACGCTAGGATCCAGCGATTGCACGGTTGCTAAAAATTTCAATGCCATACGTTTAGCTTCGTGTTCGCGAAAAAAGACCTGGCGTATCTGTGCCATCTGATTGAATATTTCTGGATTAGGACCACTCTTAGCTAATAATTTCAACAGTTCACCAGTCAAGGTCGGTCCTGTTGCGGCAGATACGGATGCCTGGCCATTCGTCAGCGCATCTGAAGTCGCCATTAAATTCACACTATCCGGACTCTTATATCGCCATGGCCGAGTACTGGTATCAACCAAGGGGGCTAAGCTTTTTTTAAAAAACTCATCGGCAGGACTACCGGCAGCAAAAATAGAATTAAAGTCGTCGATACTCGCATCTTGCGTACTATCTGCAAAAGGGTAGCGGCCAGCAATACCTCGACGGCATGGTTCAGATACATATAAGGCCATTAGCCCCACTAATCGATCCATCTGCGACTGTGCCTGATTACGCAAAATAGCGGCAGCACCCAGCTCGACCTTACTGGCACCGCTATCACCTACGCCTAATAAAATCGCATGGAAAGGGGCAGGTAATTTGCCCGCTTCAATCTTAATTTTGTTGGCGACATCTACACCACTCGGCGGTAAATTGTTGGCGGCTAAAGCGGTGTCTGCGACCACGAGTACCGTGTAATATTCGTTCAGCAGACTACTGATGACTTCTAACTCCGGTTTGGCATTAACGCTTGGAAGACCATTGTCTCCCTGTCCAATAACAACTTCGCGCAAGGCAGCAAAACGATCATCGACCAATTCTCGTTCCATACGTTGTTCGGGACGCATGATGGTCTGCGGAATTTTTTTCTCCAATTGGTTCGTCGCTTTATCCATGAAGGATTTTTCGTTAGCATTGGTGTTCAGATTACGAGATAAGGTGGTTTGACGAACCAAGATACGCGACAATTTAACTAAGGGCGAATCTGCCGCAGCAAGACGACGTAAGACGTCTAATTCGAAACTGAGCGTACCGCCAGCAGAATTAGATTGCACTACGCGCAAATCCTCCAGAAATTCTGTCCAATATTGGGCGTACTCGCGCAGATACTGCCGGCGTATATCTTCTGCTACTGCAATGATTTCCGCACTGCCATCATCGTTTTTCAAGGTACCTTTGGTTTGGGTTTTGCCATTCGTCCCCATCAACCAACGGTCATCTAAAAATGCAATCTGAATGAGTTCAGGTAAACGTTGCGAGAAGACATCATGGTATCCCTCATAGGTAAAGATGCCTGGTACACCTTTTTCGAGGGAATTACCCGAGGCTCGGGCGAATAAAGTCCCAGCCTGAGGACCAAGCGCACGAACAAGCGTGAAATCCTGGGGCACATCATTCATCATCGCCGCTTTCGCGCGGTCATACAAACGTTGACTACTAAGACGGGAATCAAGAAAGCCACGAACTTCACGCACCAGACTAACGTTGATACCCGTATCAGCCTGCACTACACGCCGACCAGAGAACATGTCATTGAGGTAGCTAATCATCGCCGCTGAATTATCAAACGACAAAGACAAATTAGGGGGAGGCAACTCAGCTAACATCACGCTCAATAGCTTTTCTTTTGAGGTATCAATTCCTTGATCAATGTTTTGGTCACTGACAAGATCACTAGTTTTTTTATCGCCACTTTGCCAATCGTGCAATACCCAATTGTGCAATTCTTTTGCTGCGCTTGGCGTCTCATTAAATTTTTTCAAATCATGCAACAGTAGGTAAGCGCGGAGTGTTGTCGCTGCTTTCTGCGTGTCGTTGTCGCGCACTGCTGTGCGCATCACATATTCCATACGTTCAATAATGACAGGCAAAATTACTCTATCTTGCAACTGTCCATACGCAACTTCAGCACCTTGTTGAATAGCTTCTCCGGTATATAAGCCAAATTGATAGCTGGATGGTGGGTCATTCAAATCTAACCCAACCAGAGTAGGTAAAGTTTGTGCGGAGCCAAGTACAGCAGTAACTTCGCTATTCTTTAAATTACCGTACATCCGGCTGACTTCGATGGTAAGTGACTTTGTCTTTGTGGCGACCTCATTAAGATAATTTTGATTATTTTTATGGCTTAACAATAATCCAGAAGCCATCCCAAAAAATACTAGTAATACAATGGAATGTCCCAGCAGACGCAACAAGCGATAACGTGCCTCCCAGCGCATATTGGGCTTCACCAAATTAGCTTCTGGAAAAATCACTTTGATAAGCGCATCGGTCACAAAATAACTACGAGTACTTATTGGCGCACTTGGCATATTCCCCGGGCGACCACACATCAATTTCTTGATTTTATTGACCTCGGCATGCAAACGAGCTATTACTGAACTCTTGTCAGCGGTAGCATTTAGATCGTCATACTGCATCGCACTGGTGAAATAAACGCCGCGTAATGCATGGCGCATTTGCGTCGTGTCATATCGAGAATCAACAAAAACGGCTTCCAGTAGTTGCGCCAAAGCAGGAACTAATGCTTTCAGTTCATGCGGTAACAAATACAAGGACTGACGTCTATCCTCATCAAATTCTTCTTGTAAGCGAATAGCAACGCCATCGCTGATCCGTTGCTGCAAGGCGTTCATTTCATGAGAAATCTGCCTTGCTAATGGCCAATCGGCTTGCGTCGATGATTCTTGGTCAGATCCAGCGGCATCTGACACTGCCATGGTCGCTGTTGCACGTTGACTGAGTTTATTTGACTTTGCACGTTTTCCAGTCAGACTTTTATTGTCGTGCAACCAAGGCAAAGTAAAACCCCACACCTGCGCACGTCCTTCGCTGGTCAGGCTAGAGAAATAATCGACAAAGCCCCGCAAGCGATCGGTTTTGGTCAGCATCACATACACCGGAAAGCGAATTCCAAGATGCTGGCGCAATTCCTCTAATCGATGACGTAATTGCGCGGCTTGAATCAGTAGTTGACTCGCGTCTGTCGACAACAATTCGCTGACATCGATAGTCAACAATGCGCCGTTAATTGGAGCTCGGGAACGTACTTGACGCAGCACGCCCAAAAACCCTAACCACTCGGCGTGATTAAACTCTTCCTTAGCTACCTCAACCATGGCTACAGACTTAGGCATGGCATTAGTCATGCCCGCTTCAGCGTTCGCCTCGTCGACATTAGCTGTGGTGACCTTAATGGTATTTTTTTGGAAGATGTCTGATGTGGTATAGCGCCCTGCGGTGTCAACCAACACCGCATCATTGGTAAACCACCAAGTACAGTTCTGGGTACCCGTATCCTGAGACAAAGTCAAATGGGCACTGGCTATCCCCATTTGATCAGCAACCGGAAACTTCAGACCTGAATTCATCAACATCGATGTTTTACCAGCCCCTGAGTTACCAATTAAGACATACCAAGGCAATTCATATAAATACCGTTTCCCTTCCAATAAACGACGTAGACCAGCAATGACAGAGCCCGTCCCACCAGCTACAGACAGGTGCATTTGCTTTAATTGACTAATAGCATTGCGCGCTTTTTCACCAATAGCACGAATATCTTCTTTTGCTAATGCTTGTGGTTTATTTTTATTCCGGTCAAATAGTTTTTTAGCAAATGCCTCATCATTGCGGATTAGATTCCAAAGGACATAAATAGCCCAAATGGCGAAGATCAAAACAATCAAGCTGATGACGACTACCCTCGCCCATACCAACTCAAATGGCCGGACTCCAGCAAATGCCACCAACGGTGACGCATGCCAGACCAATAAACACAAGGCAGTCACACCAATCGCACTGAGATTCCACTCCAATAACCAGAAGATCACCAGCATCAGCATGAGTACGATGAAAGTCACTCTGACAATGATGCTGGCAAGTGGCCGCAACTCATTGAAACTCAACAAGGGCCCGACAAACCAAATCACCAATGAAACTAAGGTTAAAGCGGTGAACGCCAATATCGAACGCACTACGGGAGATTTAAAAAATTCTAGCATTGTTGGCTTCCGTTATTGATTTGCGTGAGTAACAGATGGCGCTGCGTGGCTGGCAGCGCTGGATTGCACGTGGTTAGCGGGATTAGTGAAATACAAGACGTCAAGTTCGACGCGCCGATTAGCACTGCGGTTATTCACATCACCGTTCACAGGTTGTGTATCTCCCATACCTAGAGCATCAATGCGGTCAGGCACGACACCACTTTTTTGCAATTGTTCCGCTACTTTTTTCGCACGCGCCAATGATAATTGTTGATTATTAGCGAACTCAGCGGTCTTAATTGGCTGGTTATCGGTGTGCCCGACCACACGCACCTTGCCATTGATTACACTCAAGGCTTGCCCTACTTTGTCGATGAGTGTTAAGGTGGTTTTACTCATGATCGTCAGTCCGACAAACATACCATCACCTTTAAATACGACCACGCCATGTTTGTCGTCTTCATCTACCTGAACCAAACCAGCGCTGATTTCTTCAGACAATAAATGCGATAATTTTAAAGGTGGCGCGGTAGGTTTTGGCGGCGGTCTTAATTTGGAAAGCGCCGCGATTTGAAGCTGAACACTCTCTTGCTGGACAAGTAGTTGATACTTAAACCAGCTAAACATCGCGAACAATATTAAGCCCAATATACATGCCGATACCCATACTGGAATAGCGCGTAAAATTTTAAACGTTCCTTTTCCTACACCTTGCCAATGAGGTGACAATTCACGCGCCACTGGCTGTTTACAACTACCTACCAATGTAAATATGCGATGACGTATGGTCTCTAAATCACGTCCTCCGTTTGATTTACTCCGATATTCGCCTTTAAAGCCTAAACACAGAATATGATGAATAATTTCGAGTACTTGAATATGTTCTTCCGCAGCATTGGCCAGACGACCAATCAGTAAAAATACCGTATTCCCACCTTCGCTTTCTCCATGAAAATGGTTGAGCAATGCCATCGTCGTCCAGGCACCGGTCGCATCTTTAGACCCGCCACCCCATGATCGCTGATTGACAGCCTCATCTAGGGCAGTACATAAACAATAACGAACAGCCAGCATATGATCACGTCGCAAATTCGCCTTATCGCATAATCGTACAAATTCATATATTTCTAATCGGAGCAATTGATTAAAGTTATGTACCTCGACGGCATCTAACTCTTTAGGAATTTCAGCCAAACAGCGTAGTAAAACGTGCGCAGCTTCTAAAAATGGATTCGCTCCTTTATCACGAATGGCGATAATCGCCATTAAACGCTCTTCGTGGTTAGGACCAGAAGCGACGGAAAAGCGAGCCTCTTTAGGCGCGCCGGATTCTTCACCATTAGTGAAGTTCGAACTCCGCTTTTTGGTGCCATTTTCTTGTTCGCTATATTGTTCTTGTTCATCCATAAAGGTTTAACTTTCGAGCTAAATTTAAGGCAATAGTTATGAAGATAGAGCTTTAATTGAACTCAATTTCGAATATCTATGAAAATGCTTGTCATGCGTGCTTGGTTTGTATTCAGAAAAATATACGAAATTGTCACAACGAAAAAAGCTTCACACTTGCAAGTAATTATTCCTAACCACCTGAATTTCTTTTTAACCTTCAACGTATCCCCCACAATTCCATACGTAAATTGGGGAACGTAGTGGCTACATGCAAACCAATACCACCATGTTTGCGTAAATGTTCCCAATGTGTTCCTTGCGGCTCAACTTGAAAATAGACAAAGCCAGAATTAAACGGAATTTGTCTTGGTGGTACAGGGAGCACACGCAAAGTAATTCCGGGTAAGTGCATGCGTACTAATTCGGGCAGTCGATCGGACGCCGCGAGTTTGGTGTGTGCAACAAAATTTTGTGCCAATTGGTCCGCTGGCACGCTCGCGGATACAGCCAAGACCAGACTCGAAAATGCCTGTAAATCGACAGGATCAACGCTGGCCAGATACATACCAAAAGCTTTTTCTGTCATTTCTAAACTTTGGGCACTGCGCACCAATAAGTTATTGAGCAGTTCGCGCGTATCATCAACCAGAGGCTTAAATATGTCATAGGGACGAACATGATCGTAGTCAGGGAACTTGTTTGGACGCCGATGTTGAGTACGGATATAGGTCGATAATTCACCATTGAGACTACGCAGTAGTGAATAAATTATTTCTGGATTTGTTTCTTTAACTTTGAGCAAATGCGCTAATACCGGCTCGTATCGATTCAGAATTTGTAACAACAAAAAATCACTTACCTCGGCCGACTGTGTCGCGCCGGAACCTGCACTACCGGATAATCGTTGCGCCAAAGACTCAGCGCGCTGATAGGCGATGCCATGAATTTGCGAAACCCATTGAATCAACAATTCGCTGGCGCCATAACGATTCACAGGTGGGATCAAGGTAGCAGCCAACTCGGCGCCGCCATCCGAATGTAAGGTAGTGAGCTTTGCCAACGGCAAGCCTATCCACGCGCTAGTCATTTCTTTCGCAGGTATCACAGCCAGACGTAATCGACTCAATTGCACCGGCTTATTACCTTGCCCAATGGAATTAGCATCACGCAGTTCCACGTCAAAAACGCCAAAACGTGCCATCGATTTACTAGCTGTTTCAAAAGTCGTTTCTTCACTATTCGGCGTACGGATCGGCAACGCCAGATACAAGATCTGTTCCAGATGTTCTGGCAACAATGTCAGTGGCGCTGGCGATTGAGAATCGCCGGGGATATCAAACGGTGTGCCATCTTGGAAAATACCGCTAGCACGCGCCAACACCAACTTGCCCAAATTGAGAGACTCATCATCAATAGAAAAATGTCTAAATCCCCAAAAAAATGGCGACAAAGGGGCGCTGCGCTTATGGGCATAATTTTCTAAATAGCGTTCTTGCTGCTGGAATAATTGAGGACGTAAAAATAAGCCCTCGCTCCATGTTACTTTGTTAGTCCAAGTCATTGTACTTCCTGTATCAAGTCGGAATTGTGCTTTGTTATTTATCTTCGATTATCACAATACCCTGGGCTTGCAGCTGAATTCTCAGGGTGGATTTATTAGCAGGAATAGCAAAGCGAAACCACCCCACTTCTGGCGCTGGCGGCAGCTTATAAACGACTCGCCAGATACTGTTCGGCAAATCCCGATAACCTGCCAGTATTCCTATCGCAGTAGTTTGAGGGTTGCTTTTACGTTCAATTTTTTGCACCTCGGAAGGCCGTAATATGTACTCATCTTTAGCTAGTAGGTCGCTCACTAATGTGATTTTTTCGTTATTATCCAAAGTAAAATAGTCAGCATCTGCGAACGTCGCACTGTCTTTCAGTTCATAGATACGAACCTTAATCGGAGCAGCGTGTTGTACAGAGTCGGGATTAACATTGGCATCAGCGCTAATCGTTAACGCCAACTTTGTTGATTCTTTATCTTGTTGCGCCAGACTTGATAGTGTGAACAGAGAACAAATCATTGCCGTCAAGCACTTTAGAAAACAAGAGCTAAACCTTTCGCCAATACGTAAGAGTGTGTCTGACATTTTCTTTCCTATACGTTACTGAGCCACATTCGCCGTGACGACTGATATTCCAAACTACGTCGATCAGGCAGCGAAACCCGACTACCCTAGCTCGCAATACTGAAGGTGAAATCTCTCACTTTCAGTACTACGAGTAATGATCAATCTCAGGCTTCTTTATTAAGTTTGATATCAAAGCCAGCGGTCACAGCACCACCTGAACCACCTTGTTGATTTTGGACGGTGTATTCTTGTTTGATCTTGGCAAAAGACAATCCGACTTCTTCTTGTATGCTTTCTGATTTGGAATCACCAGTAGGATTGACGCTAGTGATAAGTACGTCCGTCATCGTGATTTTTAAGTATTCCAGCGGATTGCCACCAGATTTACGCACAACTAGTTTGGCTTCAGGAATGTGTTTTCCTGTCATACAGAATTTCATCAGATTTGGACTAGAACGATCAATATTATGAATAAATGTCAGATCCTTTACCGTCGCTTTACCTGAGCCACCACCCGAACCGGTATGCATGTTTGATTCTTGTAATACCTGCCACTGCCAGCTCAATACTTCGATTTCATTTTTGTGGGCTGAATCCAGACTTTCGCCGTCAATACCATTAATTTTTAAAAAAATATCTTGTGCCATTTAAATCTCCTAAAAAAAGTAAATACTGCTTTTTATGCTGCTGCTTTGACAGACGGCAACTTAGCCACTAAGCGTAAGCTGACGGTCAAACCTTCTAACTGGAAATGTGGACGCAAGAAAAACTTTGCGTTGTAATATCCAGGATTTCCTTCGACGTCTTCCACGATGACTTCTGCGGCGGCAAGAGGACGACGTGCTTTAGTTTCTTGACTAGAATTGACCGGATCGGCATCGACATAATTCATAATCCATTCATTGAGCCAACGCTGCATATCTTCGCGTTCTTTGAACGCACCAATCTTGTCGCGAACGATAGATTTCAAATAGTGTGCAAATCTGGTGCTTGCAAATAAATACGACAAACGTGCGGACAAATTAGCATTTGCGGTAGCATCGGGATCCATGTATTCCTGAGGTTTTTGCAAAGATTGCGCACCGATAAAGGTGGCATGATCGGTGCCTTTGCGATGCACGAGAGGAATAAATCCGGCGCGTGCCAACTCGGCTTCACGGCGATCAGAAATAGCGATTTCGGTTGGGCATTTCATGTCAAAACCACCGTCATCCGTTGGGAAGGTATGGCAAGGCAGATTTTCCACTGTCCCGCCGGACTCAACGCCACGGATCATCGTGCACCAGCCATAGAGCTTGAAACTACGATTGATATTGACTGCCATCGCATAAGCGGCATTATTCCAGACGTAGTTGCGATGATCTGCACCCTCTGTTTCTTCTTCAAAATCGAATTCGTCCACGGGATTCGTTTTTGCGCCGTAAGGTAATCGAGCCAAGAAACGCGGCATCGCCAAACCGACGTAGCGAGCATCTTCGGTATCACGCAGACTGTTCCAGGCAGCGTGTTCCAGATTGCCGGTAATTTTTGCGAGATCACGTGGATTAGCCAGTTCCTGCCAAGAATCCATTTGCAATGTTGAAGGAGCAGCTCCAGCAATGAACGGTGCATGAGCGGCAGCAGAAACTTTTGCCATCGCACCTAACAATTCGACATCAGGTGGATTATGATCAAAGTAATAGTCTGCGACTAAACATCCATATGGTTCACCGCCTAATTGTCCATATTCTTCCTCATACAGACGTTTAAATAATGGGCTTTGGTCCCACGCGACACCTTTATAACGACGCATCGTTCTGCGTAGTTCAGATTTACTCATATCCATGAAACGGATTTTGAGCATCTCATCAGTTTCGGTATTGGAAACCAGATGATCCAGTCCGCGCCAAGCGGATTCAAGCTGCTGAAAATCAGGGTGGTGCATGATCAGGTTGATTTGCTTGGACAGTTTTTGATCCAACTCTGAAATAATTGCCTCAATACTGTCATAAGCATCATCGCTCATTGTGACTGTATTGATTAAGGCTTGTTCCGCCAATGTGCGCACGGCAGCGACAACGGCATCACGTTGTTCATCACCTTTAGGTTTAAATTCACGATCAAGTAATTGTTCAAACGCGCTTGGGTCAGAAAATTGTGACGTGTCGCGGTTTATTGCATTGTCTGTTTGAATGGTCATGGAAATTCCTTTCTATCTTCTTAATTCGATCAGGCCTCTGTTTCCTCGGAAGCGGGCTTTGGCATAGAGTTGAGTGATTTCATCAAACTAGGATCGCTCAATAATTTGCGGACTACTCCTTCTGCGCCGGATTTACCGTCCATATAGGTTTGTAGATTGGCGAGTTGAGTGCGAGCATCTAAAAGCTGCTTTAAAGCGTCAACTTTTGTAGCAACCGCTGCAGGAGAAAAATCGTCCATACTTTCGAAGGTAATATCGACCATGACATGACCTTTACCAGTGAGCGTATTGGCTACACTAAATGCAACACGAGGAGCGATGGCTTTCATGCGCTCATCGAAGTTATCAACATCGATTTCTAAAAATTTACGCTCCGATACGTCTGGCGCAGGCTGTATAGGCTTTCCGCCCACGTCAGCCAACACGCCCATGACAAAAGGCAACTCCACTTTTTTTTCACTGCCGTAAATTTCAACGTCGTATTCGATTTGAACCCGCGGGGCCCGGTTGCGGGCGATAAATTTTTGACTGCTGTTGTTGGCACTCATAAAAACTCCTTTGACTGAGACAGATTAAATTTAATGAACGAAAGCTATTGAATTTATGGTCTGTACTGATACCAATAGCGATACCATTACCGACAGACACGAAAACCATAAATTGAACGCATTTCTATTTTTTACTTCTTTCACTGTAAATCGCACCTCCTACTTGTACACGGTGGTTAGATAGAGATTGGCTTTGCTATCAATGCGTGTCAGGTTCAAGTCGACATCAGATTCGGGATCGCTCTCATGATGTTGAACGCTAAGATGAATGTTCGAGATAGGCTGTCTGTCTTGGCTAGCTTGCAGCCACAACTGCGCCAAATGGCTGAGCAAATGCTGCTCAATGTAGTGATTAATATGCCGAGCGCCAGTATTGTGCGCTCCACAACGATGCACAATTCCTTCGACGGCAGCAGCGTCATAAGTCAATAAAATATCGTGCTGTTCAAGCATGCGAACAACTACTTTTTTCAATGCCAATTGAACGATTAGCGCCAAATCAGATTGAGATAAAGGTGAATACGGAATCATTTTAAGACGACCCAAAAATGCAACTGGAAATAGTCTCTGCAGTTCGTCTTGCAACGCCTGAACTAAGGTCTCAGACGATGGGCGTTTTCCGTCATCTTCACAAAGATCGATGATAAGATCTGATCCAACGTTACTAGTCAGTAAAATGACAGTATTTTTAAAATCAATGACCCTACCCTCACCATCTTCCATCCAACCTTTATCAAACACCTGAAAAAATAACTCGTGCACATCAGGATGCGCTTTTTCGATTTCATCCAATAAGACGACGCTATACGGTCTGCGTCTAACAGCTTCGGTTAATACACCACCCTCTCCATAGCCGACATAACCCGGTGGCGATCCCTTCAGGCTAGAAACCGTGTGCGCTTCCTGATACTCACTCATATTGATGGCAATGAGATTGTGCTCTCCACCATAAACAGCATGGGCCAACGCCAACGCTGTTTCGGTTTTTCCGACGCCTGATGGGCCCACTAACAGAAAACATCCTACTGGTTTATTCGGATCACTCAGACGCGCGCGTGCAGTTTTAATTCGTTCAGTAATTTGAGCAATAGCAGCACTCTGCCCCACCACTCTCTTTTCTAATTGCGCAGCCAAACCCATGACCGCACTCACTTCATCACGCACCATTCGACCGACCGGAATACCAGTCCAATCAGCGATAATCGCAGCAATGACAGATTCATCAACCTGTGCGTAAACACTGGCATCTTCAGATTGAAAACGAGCTAATTCACTAATGGCTAAAGACAGTTGTTCTCTATCTTCATTATCTGTAAGATGACTTTTAATGAACGCGCTTTGACGATAGAATGATTCGTTTTCAGCATCTAACTTGACGGTTTCATCGTCGGCCAAAAGCGCTTCACGTCTCTGCATTAATTTCTGAACTAAGGCTAATTCTTCCAGCCACTGTTTTTCTTTTTCATTTAGCTGGGTTTCTATTTCAGTCTTTTTTTGTACAATTGATTCAATGGCACCATGGTTTGAATGACCCATTTGTACTTCGCGCTTGATCAATGCATATTCGGAACACAAGGCAAGGTGTTGTTCGCGCAATTGAGCAACCACTGATGGTGGCGTGTGCAAGGACATCGCGACCCGTGCGCATGCGGTATCGAGCAAGCTGATTGCTTTATCTGGCAACTGCCGGGACGGCATGTACCGGTGAGAAAGAGTGACGGCAGCACATACTGCCTCGTCTAAAATTTCTACCTTGTGGTGCCCCATGAACGTTGGCACCAAACCACGGACCATCTCAATTGCTTGGGATACTTCAGGCTCTTTGATTTGCAATACTTGAAAACGACGAGTAAGTGCTGGGTCTTTTTCAATATATTTTTTATATTCGCTCCAGGTAGTAGCGCCTATGGTTCGTAGATTTCCACGAGCAAGAGCAGGCTTAAGCAAATTGGCAGCATCACCCGTTCCAGCTTGCCCACCCGCGCCAACCAAAGTATGAATTTCGTCGACGAACAGAATGATAGGCTGCGTTGTATTGTCTGCTTCCTTGAGGACGGATTTCAACCGTGATTCAAATTCACCGCGCATACTTGCGCCTGCAATCAAAGCACCCACATCCAAACTGAGCAAACGAACCGACAACAGCGGCGGCGGCACCTTACCTGCCGCAATCGCGCAAGCTAATCCTTCCACGACAGCGGTCTTACCGACGCCTGCTTCACCGGTTAATAAGGGATTATTTTGCCGACGTCGTAGCAAAATATCGGTCATCGTGCGGATTTCGTACTCACGCCCTACCACAGGATCAATTTTCCCGTTGCGGGCTAATGCAGTCAGATCCGTGCAATACTTACTCAATGCAGATTGTTGCCTGGCTTCATTTTCCAAAAGAACGTTACTCGCGTCTCCCGGTGTCGCATCCGCCAAATCAGAATCGTCTTGAGGAGGATCATTGTTTTCGCATGAACGACGTAATACGGAGGATAGCTCTTCAGCATTCACCGGAGTAACTATTCGTTGAAATTGGCTAGAAATAGAAAACAAGACTTTGCGTAAATCCGTCTGCTCTAGCATAGCAACTAACAGCCATGCACTACGGATACGGCTATCAGCCATCGTCAGGCTTGCAAGAATCCAAGCACGCTCCGTCGCTGACTCTATGAATCTTGAGAAATCATTGATGCTACTTGCGCCATTTGGCAATGCCGCAAGTGATGCGATCAAATCTTTCTCGAATTGTTCTGCATCGAGATTCCAGTATGAAATCAGAGAATGTAAATCTGTATTGGGTACTTGCCATAATTGGTGTAACCAATGTACGGTTTCAATATAAGGATTGCCACGCAACTTAGCAAACGCAGCTGCAGATTCTAATGCTCGAAATGGCACCAATCCTAATTTGCCAAATAGAACTCGTCGTGAAATTAACGTCAAGGGGATCTCTCAATTTTAAGTATTTTTAATTTCAATAAACCGCATTAAGAGCTGCAGAACATCTTTCGGGCATACAAAAGAATTTGTCTGAATAGACATTCTTTTCGCGAACGATTTCAGCGACAATTCTGCAGTAGCGCTTAAAGTCTGGGCTGTGCTTTGACACTGCGTCTTCAAACACAACTTACCCATTTAAACTTGCTCAGCATTGGCTTTCGGCATCAGTTTTTCTTTGAATTTTCTGATTTACTTTTGACTAGCTCTTTGGGGTGCAGTCACACAAGTGAGAAAGCAACTAAAAGACAGGTTTCGTATAAACATCGTCCAGGAGTAACTACAAATTTTTAGACGGTGACGAAGCCAAAAAGAAAACAAGTGATTCATTAGTTCTATATCTTTGCAATTCGAGAAAATCATCGTATCACTCAAAAAATATCTAAAAAACATCTCTTTGTTACAACATATTTCTTCGATATAAATGCGCAAATATAGATGTTTTTCTTTCAGAAAACTTTCTGCGTTCATTTACAATGAAAGCAAAATCACGTTAATTCCCGCTTATCATTGACAGAGTTTGTACTCGCTATGTGACAATGATTAGCGTCAGTTTGAGATCTTAGTTTTCGAATTGCTCTCTATAGCATTCTCGCTTTGGGAATCGACCAAGTAGTCAATTTTTACGTCGTATAATAGACGTCTGGGGTGAACAAAAAAAATGCCACTAACTTGTGCCACTAAAATTTTAAATGGCATCAATGTCGATATAACTCCTTTACAAATACTTACTAATCCGAGAGAAAAAATATGAAAATCACGACCTGGAACGTTAACTCTTTAAAAGTGCGCTTGCCGCAAGTACTCAAGTGGCTGGAGACGAATCCGGTAGATGTGTTGTGTATTCAGGAAACCAAACTCACGGATGATAAATTTCCACAAGCAGAGATTGAGGCGGCGGGATATCACGTTGCTTTTACCGGACAAAAGACCTACAACGGCGTGGCGATTTTATCTAAGCATCCAATGACTGAAGTGCAGAAAAATAACCCTCAATTTGAAGATGAACAGCAACGTATTATTGCGGCGACGATCAATGGTATGCGGATTATTTGTGCGTATGTACCGAATGGTCAGGCGCCGGATTCGGATAAGTTTCAGTACAAACTCAAATGGCTGGCATCGCTCAATAACTGGGTGCAGGAAGAATTGCAACGTTACCCAGAACTGGCTATTCTCGGCGATTACAATATCGCACCTGAGGACCGGGATGTGCACGATCCCGCCGCTTGGGTTGGCATGAATCTGGTATCACCAGAAGAGCGTGCGGGCTTGCAAGCTTTACTGGACTTGGGATTGACAGATAGTTTCCGCTTGTTTGAGCAAGCGGAAAAATCATTCAGCTGGTGGGATTATCGTGCGCTTGGTTTCCGTTTGAACAAAGGCGTTCGGATTGATCATATCTTGTTATCTGCGCCACTCACGCAACGTTGCAGTTCCTGCGCGATAGATAGAGTGCCTCGCAAATGGGAGCAGCCGTCCGATCATGCGCCGGTGACTGCTACCTTGGACTAATCAACGCAAGCGGCAGGACTACTCATCATAAGTGAGGCTGGGAGCTGTGGATTGACGTTTGGCGCTTACCCTATTAGCAGCGGCAATGCGCGGCGATGCATGGCTTTGCTCCATACGGAAAGCAGACATCGCTGTTTTTAGGAAATTGGCCTGTTCTTCTAGAGAACCCGCCGCCGCAGCAGCCTGTTCGACAAGCGCAGCATTTTGTTGGGTCGCTTCATCCATATGTGCTAAGGCCACGTTGACTTGCTGAATGCCATCGCTTTGCTCGGCGGATGCAGAGGTGATTTCATTGATGATAGAGGCGACCTGATCTACCGCTGCAACGATGCGTGTCATTGCCGCACCAGCCTTGTCGACTAGCTCAGATCCCTCGTTCACTTTGGCGACAGAGTCCTCAATCAGACTTTTAATCTCTTGTGCAGCAGCGGCGCTACGTTGTGCCAGAGTACGTACTTCACTTGCCACCACAGCAAACCCGCGCCCTTGCTCGCCGGCGCGCGCAGCCTCAACGGCGGCATTTAACGCTAGGATATTGGTCTGAAAAGCGATGCCTTCTATGACGCTGATGATATCGACAATTTTGCGCGAGCTATCAGAAATTCCCTGCATGGTAGTGACCACTTTATTGACCACCTCTCCACCTTGAGTTGCGACGTCGGATGCATTCAAGGCCATCTTGTTGGCCTCGCGGGCATTCTCAGCATTATTTTTAACCGCATCGGTCAACTCTTCCATACTGGCAGAAGTTTGCTCTAGTGACGACGCCTGCTGCTCTGTACGACCCGACAAATCCATATTACCAGTCGCAATTTCACTCGCGCCAAGAGTAATGGAATCCGTTGCCTTCCGCACATCTACGACCATCACCCGCAATTGTTCTAAAAAGCGATTAAAGGCCTGTGCCGTTTGCGCGACTTCATCTTCACCTTCGACTTCAATGTGACGGCTCAGGTCGCCCCCACCAGCGGCGATATCTGACATGGCATCACATACACGTTGCAATCCCGAGAGCATATGACCGACCAACCAGATCGACGTCGGAATAATTACCAGCAACAATACCGCCATTACAACAGCAGAGATCATCAACAACTGATCTAACGAGGCCAATGCTTTGTTTTTGTTAACCGCCAAAGCCATATACATATCGGAGCCAGTGACCTGCTGCAAAAAGAGGAAGCTCGCTTTGCCATCAATCACCGTTTCAATGGGATCAGTATTTTTTGCCAGACTAGGGCGTGTTGACATATAAAAAGCTGTTAACTTTTCCCGAAGTGTGTTTACATTCTAGATTTTAAAGAATGAAACGATGCTGCGACTGATGTTGAGAGATGATCAATGGGAACGAATTGCGCC
>NZ_JBMPPD010000056.1:0-14580 GCF_049339825.1 Undibacterium sp. RuRC25W
ATGAATATATTCGTTATTACAACCATGACCGGATTAAGTTAAAACTAAACGGCCTGAGTCCTGTACAGTACAGAACTCAGGCCGGTAAAACGTAGTAAAAGCCGTCCAACTTTAAGGGTTCACTTCACAAGCGACTCCCTTTTTTATTTGTGAGCGATGATGTGCCGTGCTGATTATGCTTTAGCAGGAATCCGCTCTAACACAGCTAACAACAGTGTCCAGTATTGACCTACCGTCGTGATATTGACCATCTCATCCGGACCATGCGGGAAGCGGATCGTCGGTCCAATCGAGACCATATCCAGATGTGGGTAATGCTTTTTGAACAGACCGCATTCCAGACCTGCATGGATCACCATGATCTCAGGCTCTTTGTGATAGATGCTCTCATACGTTGCTTTGACGATCGCCATCACAGGAGAGCTGGTGTCTGGTTTCCAGCCTGGATAGCAACCAGAGAAAGCGATACTTGCACTGGCTAGGTCGCTCAAGGATTGCAGCGTGCTTTCGATATTTTCACGTCCACTGTCGATCAGTGAACGGATCAGGCATAAGACACTCACGCTGTCTGCTTTGGTTGTGACTACGCCAACATTCAATGAACTTTCGGTGACACCGACAATCGCATCACTCATGCGGATAACGCCATTTGGGCAGGTGTTAAGCACATTGATGAGTTGTTTCTGGGTGTGACTTACCATGGTCTGCGTCGCTGCTGGTGCATCGGTGAGCGTCAGTTTTAGTGCTGGTTCAGTCGCGGATAATTCTGCTTGTAACATGCCTTGGTATTGGGCAACACGTTGCTTGAGCAAATCAACTTGATCAGCAGGGATCGTGAACGTGCAGTGTGCCTCGCGGGGGATCGCATTACGCAAAGAACCGCCGTTGAATTCATTCAACGCAAGCTGCAATTCTGTCGCGTGACCTGCCAGGAAGCGGGCGATGAGTTTATTGGCATTGCCGCGTCCCAGATGAATATTGACGCCTGAGTGACCACCTTTAAGTCCTGACATGCTCAACGTCATGGTCAGATGTTGTTGATTCGCCGGTTGCCATTGAATAGGTACGGTCATTTCAGCATCAACCCCACCAGCGCAACCCATGTAGATTTCACCTTCTTGTTCTGAGTCGGTGTTGATCAGAATTTCCGCGTTCAGCATGCCCGCTTGCAAACCAAAAGCACCAGTCATTCCTGCTTCTTCGTCCACAGTCAGCAACACTTCGAGCGGGCCATGCTTAATCTCATCTGAGCCTAAAATAGCGAGTGCAGACGCCATTCCAATACCATTATCAGAACCCAGCGTGGTACCGCTGGCTTTGACCCAGTCGCCGTCGATCCATGGATCAATCGGATCAGTCACGAAGTCGTGGACTTTGTCGGCGTTTTTTTGTGGAACCATATCCAGATGCGCCTGAATGACCACGATTTTGCGGTCTTCCATCCCAGGTGTTGCTGGTTTGCGAATAATAAGATTACCTACGTGATCAACGATCACTGGCAGGTGATGCTCTTTGGCCCAGTTCTGAATAAACGCACTGAGTACCGATTCGTGTCCTGAAGGATGAGGAATCGCGCAAATTTGTTCAAACCATTGCCATAGTGGGCGCGGAAAAAGCTGATTAATTTCGGTTGCTGTTGTCATTTTTATCTGTATCTAGATCCGGTAAAGCCAGAGTTAATATATCTGAAGCTAAGAACGTCAGTTTAACATAGCTCAATTTGGAGACGTCATTTCAGCGACGTGATTTCAGTAAGGTGATTTCAACAATATGATGACGCATAACCTGATAGCGATTTGCAAAAGAGAAGAGCAGAGAAGACAGGCGGGCGTCGTGAGACGGTAGAAAAGACTGTTGATAACGGATGCTGCCAACGCAGCAGCATCCGCTTGAGGATGACTACTGAGATTAACGACCAGGCAAGCCAAATGGTACGGCCAAGGCGACGTTCGCGACAGTAGAATTAAATTCACCCTTCAAAGAATGGACGCGACCAACACCGATGCGCAGTGCAACGTGTTTGCCCAGAGCGACATTCGCATAGGGAATTGCTTGTACGATAGCACCACCTTGAGAATCAACACCGCCACCGCCTGCGGCACCAACTAGACCTTCAACGCCAAATGAAATCCCATGAGTGATTTCTGGTGAGCGTAGACCCAATCCCACCAGACCAATAGAAAAACCACCCGCATTACCTTTGAGTGCACTGTGCGCTTGTCCGGACAAATACACGGAATCAGAAATATCACGATTCATCACAAAGCCGATGGTTTGCAGACTTTGCTTTGCTCCGCCTTTACGTGCAGCATTCAGGTAATCAGCGCCGTCCAATGCCCATTCGGCATCACGGATAGAGCGGATATCGCTGCCTGATGAAGAACGATTTGCGCTATCGAGTTGTAAGCCGACTTGCAATAATTCATAACGTGATTTGAAATTACCATTTGGTGAGTCAGCCATGCCCGCTTCCAGACCGACAAAGATATACTTGGTGACTTGCCAATGCGCATACACGCCACCCTTGACCAGCGCGCCACCACCGACGTCAATACGGCCGCCGCCGCCAGTACCTAGCGCTGCGACCGCGCCAACCTTGAGCTTATCAGAGAGCACTGGATACTCAACGCCAACAGCACCTAGTACTTCGGCATAGCCGTCAGAAGTGCCACGGGCAAAGGCCCCCGCTTCCAGGCCCCAGAAGACGTTTTCGTTTAAAAATTGATCAGCGCGGAAGCCAGCATAACCGATGTTGCCAGGTGCTGTTCCATCAAGTTTGACCGAGCTTGAACGTGGGTTATAGTTGCCAACATTGAGCATAATGCGATCAAACCCCACACCGCCACGCTGTGAACTCAATAACGATTTCCCACCCAGACCTGGTTGCGTAAAGGTGAAGTCTTCATCAAAACTAGCCACCAGACCAATCTGGTTACTGTTGATATGTCCATTCGGAAAACGCACTTCAGATACCGACAGCCCATATGCAGAACCCTTGGTGTGCCACAGCAGGTCAACGTGTGGACGCACCATCAGCCCGCCACCAACTCCCGCACTGCCACCGCCGCCACCACCGACATAAATACCAGGTTCAATGGTGAGGGAGGACGCCAAGCGCTTACGCCATGTCGCCTCAATACCACCAACAAATAATCCACCACGTTTACCGCTGACTGAGCCATATACCGCTGGACCGACGAACACATCTTGGCTGAGTTCGAGTAAATAGTTACCGCCCAACAGTCCCATTTTTTCATTCCCTGGCATCTTCACGGATTCCAGACTGAACTTCATCAATGAAGGCATGGTTTCCTGCGCATTGCTTAATGGCGCATTCGGAGCCGCGGGGGCTATCTGCGTAACTTGTGCCGAGGCAAACAATGGCGCCAATGCGAGGCTCAACAAGGATAATTTAATTTTTAACATACTGACTTTCAGATTGGGAAAAACGATTCCCGCCGTGCTGGCAGAAGAATTGATAGGCGCTGCTCAGCTATCACTCACTTAGTGCTTTGATCTGCTTGGCGACGTCAAATCAAAAGCGACAAGCGCATGAGTAGCTGCATTTATGTCAAGGTTACCGTAACTATGGACTCGCTTGCAAAACAAACATCCAATATTGTGCCAGCAAATCATCCTATCTAGGTAAAAGGCGAAAGAATGACACGCATGTGACAAGGCACCAAAAAGTCACACGGCGATAGAATATTTCTTAATTGCAAACTTAAAAAGATGTTAATTTATCTTTTTAAGTTATTATTTTTATCTGTTTCATTTTGATTATTTGTCTTGGAATGACCTGCAATGAAAAAACAACTGTTTTACATACGCTCACCTCTTGTTTATATGCATAAGCGAATCCATTCGCTGCTTTTGCGATCAGCCTTTTGTCTCATTATTGCCCCGACCCTCGTACAGCCAGTTAGTGCGCAAGAGGTGCTTAAATCATCTCCCGCTTCTGCCGTGGTTGATTCTTCAGGAGCTGGCGACAATGGAACGGATTCCCCAAAAAAGAACGACGTTACTTTCGACATCAAAAAAACTTGTGCAGTACCAGACTATCCAGAGCCGGCTAAACGCTTTGGATTACACGGTGACACCATCTTGAAATTGATGATCGATAAAAACGGCAAAATTGATTCGTTTGAATTGCTCAGAAGTAGCGGTTGGAAAATGCTCGATATGACCGTTATGCATGCAATTGTTGGTTGCCAGGTACTCCCTCCCGGAAACTGGATCCCAAGTGCGCGTTTAGTTCGCTATAAGTGGATGTTCGACCCGGGCTATATCAGTCCAGGGCTGCTCGATGTTAGTAGCTGCCAACCTTCAGAAACACTTCGCATTGCAGATCCCAAAGAATATGGTTCTGGTCTCGTCGTTGGTGTGTATATCTCTGACAAGGGCAAAGTCGTTGATGCCAAAGTTCAGTGGGAGAGTGATAAAGAAGATCTCAATACAGAAGCACTTCGCATCGCAAAATCATGCAGCTACACCCCCGCAGAAAATAGAGGACTGCGCATCGGTAATGCAGAGTCAATTCGATTTTTGGCTAAGGCTATTGAAGCTAAGTAGAAATTTTTCTGATCTATGATCTCAATGTGTGTGTGAGAGCATTAGGCCTAATACGCATGAAAGCCAACATGGTTAAGATTGCCTAATGCCGTTCTGTATTTTTTTGTTTGATGTATTGATGTCACAAAATTGTAATTAAAAGATAAAGTATGAAATAAAAAGTTACATAGCGACTTGGTAAGTTTCTTAACGTCTATAATTCCTGCCGGCAATAGCAACGTTGGTAGTTTGTTTTTATGCGTAAGGGACGATATGTGCGGTTTGGCAGGATTGATTCAAACTTCTGGTGAACGCGCCCAGTTGATTCAGCAAGTAGAATCCATGGTGCGTCATCTAGCACATCGCGGCCCTGATGGTATTGACGTTGCTTACGATACATGTTGTGCTTTAGGGCACAGTCGTTTGGCGATGATGGATCAAAAAAATGGGCGTCAGCCCTACAGCGATTTAACAGGTCGCTATTGGTTGGTATATAACGGCGAGGTTTATAACTACTGTAGCCTTCGTCATGAGCTCACTACTTTTCACAATCACTTTGAAAGTGATTGTGATACAGAAGTAGTACTCAAATCATTGATCACCTGGGGAACGGATGCCCTGCGGCGCTTTAATGGTGCTTTCGCACTTGCTTTCTATGATCGTTTAGAGCGTCGCCTTTTACTGGCACGTGACCGTTATGGGAAGCGTCCTCTTTTTTACGTTCGTCAGCGAGATAGGTTGAGCTTCGCTTCGGAAGTAAAGTCATTTCTTGGCTTACAGGGTTTTCGATTTCAGTTTAATCCCCTCGGCTTGTCTGAAACATTTTTCGCAGGTGCTCTGATTGGTGGTGAGACTGTATTTAAGGATGTGCAGGAGTTGCAGCCGGGTACAGTTTTAGAATGGAAAAATGACGAGGTTTCTTTTCGCCAGTTTGCTCGCCTACCGATTGCTGAGAAAACCTATCAGGGTACTTACGCGGATGCTTGCGCAGAGTTGCGTCAGATTCTGGGACAAGCGACGCAGCTACGACATCGAACAGATAAAGGCTTAGGTTTGCTATTGAGTGGTGGACTTGACTCTGGAATCGTCGCTGCCGAAACAGTGACAAAGTCTGATGGGGCCAAGATTGCATTTTCGGTTGGATTTGAAGAGGCGCGTTTTGATGAGTCTTCAATGCAGAGGTTGATGGCCGAGCACTGCGGTTTGTCCCATCAAAGTCTTTGCGTCAATGAACAGACAATTGCACAAGCGTTGCCCCAAGCAGTCTGGCATGCTGAAACGCCCCTTCATTGTACTGCACCAGTGCCCATGTGGCTTCTGGGTAAAGCAGTGAAGCAGGCTGGCATATCGGCAGTATTAACTGGCGAAGGTGCCGATGAAGCATTTCTTGGATATGACCTCTTTAAGGAGGTAAAGCTTCGTTTAAATCCCTCAGCGGATAGCTTTCAGCACTTGTATTCTCTTTATCAAAAATGGGGTGCGACTGATCTGGCGAGGGTTCGTCTTAGCGTGCAACGACATGATATAGCCGGACATCCTTTGTTTTCACATCTACTTCGTTTTAGTAATAATCGGCTGTCGACTCGTTTACTTCGTAGACCGATGACACTCGATGAATATTACGATCGGTGGCAACAAACTCAGCCTACGTTAATAGGATTGGATCCGAACCAGCGCGCACGTCAGATAGAGTATCGGTTGCTCCTTTCAGGGTATTTGCTCTCTTCGCAGGGGGATCGGATGTTTGCTGCGCATGGTATTGAAAATCGCTCTCCTTTTTTGGATAACGATGTCGTTGATTTTGCGCTCTCACTTCCAGATGATTGGTGTTTAACGAGTGAGTTACAGGAAAAATATATTTTGCGGGACGCCTACCGAGAACATCTCCCCGACACCATCATTGCCAGAGCAAAACAATCTTATTTGTCTCCCGACATTCAATTTGTTAAATCAAAAAGTGGCAAGCAACTTATCGATGAGTATCTGAATGTTGATTCCTTGACGGATTTAGACTGGCTCGATTCTGATTATGCCGCATTAGCACTTGAACGTTATAGGAAAACACCATCCGAACAATTGTCTAACGCAGATAGTCAGTCAGTACTGATGATGCTGACGACCAGCATATTGCAGCGCCAGTTTATTCATGGAGATCACCCCTTGACGCCTGTCAATCTCGTTATTTCTAAGCGTGAAATGACAGATGTTCATATCTAATGTTCATAACTGATAAAAATAATGAGTCACCCTATTCAATTATCGCCGTTGGTGCCAGATGTTGCGGCACTGAAGCAAAAACCACCATTTCGTTTTGTTGATTACGTAGAGAGTTTTGATCAAAAACAAGGGAGTATCGTCGCATGGATGTCTAGATGTAATAAGGATAACTTTCTGTCTCCAGATGTTTTGTCGACCTATGCGGTACTTGAGGCGCTGGCACAGACCTGCAGTTTTTTGGTGATGTCACAACTGCCTACACGTCGTGGTTACGTTGTTGGTTTCGAAGAGATGCGTTTTACGCCACCTTTATCTTCGGCACCATTTCGTTTGCAGGCAAACCTCTTACAAATAAGTCACCCTTTCTACACGCTAGGCATCGCAGCGACTTGTGATAGTCAATTAGTAGCGCAAGGTAAATTACGTGTTTATGTTGAAGTTTGAGATGAAAAAATGAATAAAACGATTTTTGTAGATAGTTATCTGCGTCAAGAAAAACCTTTTCTATTTGTTGACCGCGCCACCTTAGCACCTAATGGCGAAAAAATAATTGGCTATCGTTATTTCGATGCGAGTGAAAAATATTTTTCTGGTCATTTTCCTGATGAGCCAATAGTACCTGGTGTCCTGCTATTAGAGGCAATGGCACAGCTTTGTCGATTATGGATGAATTACGAAGCAGGTCAGATGAAGCAAGGTTATTTGTCTCAAATTCATACAGCTAATTTTAATCGCCAGGTTCGTCCTGGTGATGAGATTCGTATCGAAGCACGCCGGATACCGGGAGAGCTTACCGTTAATCTTAAAGCGTCACATATAGATCATTTCAAGTGCGCAGTCTATGTGGGAGAAACACGTTGTTCACGCGCCGAAATAGTACTGCATCAGATGTCTAATGCCGATTAATTTAACCTGAAGGAAAATCAAATGATAAATACACGATGGACAAAAGAAAGCATTCTTCAATACGTCAAGCAAGACCTTTTACTTGATCGTCTCGAACTCGCTGAAATGGGCCTGACGTTAGAAAAAATATCAGACGATGCATTGTTGCTGGACGAAAGTGAATTAGGTTTGGACTCCGTTGATGTTTTAGATTTATTGGTCGGTATAGAAAGAAAATTTGGCTTTAAGTTTGAAGAAATTAACAAAAAATTTATTGAAGAGACGTGCATATCATTGGGCCGATTGACCAATTACATTATGATCAGACTGCAACAAAGCAATCATGAATTTGCATAACTATGAGAGAAAGCAAAACGGACATGTTGACGTGGAGCCGTCGATGACTATTCAGAATTTGATACCAATCAGCGTTGTCGGGCTAGGCTCCTATTCTCCCGGCGAGCCTATTACCAATGCGCGTCTCGAAGAGATTTTGAATATTCCGGTAAGCACGATGATGCGCTTTTTTGGCATTGATAGTCGCTATTTCGCAGTATCTCCAGAAACTGGACTACCTATAGAAGAAGGTCTAAATTGCTTAGAAATGGCCGCGCGTGCAAGCGAAGCAGCGTTGCGCCGTGCTGAACTTGACGTCGCTAGCGTTGATCTTATCATTACGGCGACATCAACACCGGATCATGAACTACCACCGTTTCCATTTGAGCTCCAGAAAAGGTTGGGCATCGAGCAGTGCCAAATTCTTGATATTCGTGGTGGTTGCGCAGCCAGCATGCAAGGATTAAAAGTCGCACAAGCGATGCTTCAAGCAGGACAATGCGAGTGTGTGCTGGTGTGCGGTGCAGATTTCGTTTCTGATAAATTTTATAGTCGCCTATTACACGAGGAAGATCCGCAGACGGAGCAAGTCATGAATGCCGCAGTGTTTGGCGACGGTGCGGGAGCGATGATTCTTCAACGGCAGTCAGATCGTAAAAGCGGCTTAGTTGGTCTAGACATCGATTTTTTGAATGTCACATCCCGCTTCACTGGTTTGAAGACTGGTTTTAATCTTAAGCACGGAACCCCCGTGCACGATCATCGCTCCATGAAGGTGGCACTTCCCCATGTTGTTGAAGTAATGCGGCATGAATTTTTATCGCATATAGGTTCTGTCGATAACATTGACCTACTCATCGTTCCACAGGCGAACGGTGCACTGATGGAGCTTAACCAGCAGCATCCTTTAGATGCTAAACAGTTTTATATCGGAAATGAAACAGGTAACGCGCCTGCGGCGGCCATTTTTCGTGCTCTCGATGTGGCATTGACAAGAGGCCTCATCGTTCCGGGTGTGACACGGGTGGGTATGATGGCGCTTGAATCTGCGTCTTGGCTCTATGCGATCGGTCTCCTTCAGGGGGGGCAGAAATGAGAGCGATGATTATGGATGCCGATAGCCATTTGGGTATGGCATTAGCGGACAATTTTTCTGAAGTCGGACACGAAGTCTTACTGCATACACGTACTGCAAATCAATCAGAGTTGGCGATACCAGGAAGTGAACTTGTTGTCGCGCAAGACCCTGTTGAAAAGCTTGAAGATTGGTTTGCTACGCGCGCTACACCGGATTGTATCGTCTTTAATCTCCAACTAAAAGATGAACTTAGCTTACTTAACCATGACGGATCTATTGAGGAACTGATCAGTCAGTTGAGCGACGATTTACCTCGGTTCTTACGCGAATTGCAAGCATTTTCTCTACTTCTGGCACGCGCTGGACGCGGCATTATCTGGGTGGTGATACAGGAAGATAGCGCTGGTTATTATGTACCTATTCCTGTTTCTTCGATTGCGTCAAAAGCGCGAATTGCAGCGATAAAAAGCGTCGCCAAAGAGGTGGCAAGGTTGGGTGTAAAGATCAACGCTATCTCTATTCAGGCATATTCTGAGCAGCTACCAATGAGCGAATGGAAGGACGCTCGTGACGGTTTAAAGGCATTTGCGCTCAAATTTAAACCTATTGCTGTGAACGATATCGCCACTACAATCTGCACTCTTAGTGAAGTACCAAATCTGCCGATCGCAGGGATGGTACTGCCAATCGGCATTGGAATGGCCGAATTTAATATCTAGGTAAATATGAAGCAAACAGTCCTGATTACTGGAGGAACACGTGGCATTGGCCTGAGTGTTGCAGAGCATCTCGCTGCACAAGGGTGGCAAATTGCGGTCAGCTTTCGTGGTGATATAAGTGCAGCAAAAAAATGTGAAGAGCGCTGGAAAAGCCGCGGATATGTTTTTCAATTATTTCAATCTGATCTTTCCGATAAAGAGTCAGCCCAGCGTCTTCCTGCACAAGTCGTCGACGCTTGTGGACGTCTCGATGCCTTAGTCAATAATGCTGGCATGACTGATGATGGTTCATTTTTGTCGATGGAATCAGCGCGGTATGAACGTGTGCTCAACACAAACCTCATTGGCACAATGCGTTTAACGGCAGCAGCCTTACCTTTCTTATTAAAAAGTCCAACACCAATGATCGTCAACATCGCCTCACTGGCGGGTATTGTTGGTAAAGAAGGTCAGGTCGCTTATGCCACGAGCAAAGGTGGCTTGATTGGTTTTACGCATTTGTTGAATCGTAAATATGCGTCGCAGGGGTTGCAAGTCAATGCTGTCGCACCTGGTTTTATTGAAACAGACATGGTGAGTGAACTCAGTTCGGACATGTACGCACATATCTTGAAGGGAACTGCGACAAATCGGATGGGACAACCCGGAGAGGTCGCCGAAGCAGTTTCGTTCCTGCTACGTCCGGGCTACGTACGGGGTACAACGATCAAAGTCGATGGTGGTTTTAAACGTTAGAAAATGCATTTTATTTATGTCTATTGAACACTCTTCTTCTCATGCAGTTGTTATTACTGGCATTGGTATCTGTACACCGATGGGACGTGATGAACGTCGTTTCACCGAGGCGATACTCTCTGGAGCAAGTTGTATTTCGCATGCCACGAGCTTTGACGGGAGTGACTTAGTCAGCGATCTTGTCTCAGAGTTCTCGCCGGATGATACTGAATTTGGACTCTCGCCTGAGATACTGCAAATGGCTGATCGCGGTGCTTGGTTTGCACTTGCTTGTGTGCGTGACGCAGTCGCAGCTGCGCAACTTAATTTACATCAAGTCAACTTGGATAGACTTGCCGTCGTCGTGGGAACCTCGCACAGCGGTATTCAACATATTGAGAAAATTTTCAAAGATATTCTCGCAAAACGGATAGATCTCATTTTTCCGCAAGCGGTAAAAGCGGCGCTGACTGATCATGCTGCGATCTTGGTGTGTCAGGAGTTGCAAGCACGAGGAATCCGAATGACCGTTTCTTCAGCCTGCGCATCAAGCAATACCGCACTCGGTATGGGATATGATCTATTACGTCAGGATCGCGCGGATGTAGTCATTGTCGTTGGTACTGATACCGTATCAGAATCTATTGTTGCTGGATTTAACTGCTTGCGCGCGATGAGCCAGGAACCCGCTGCACCCTTTTCAACACCATCAGGAATTTCGTTGGGCGAAGGTGCTGGTGCAGTGGTATTGGAACGACTGTCAAGTGCGCGCCAGCGTGGAATTGAACCTCGTGCAGAATTGCTGGGGTATGCGCTGTCTGGTGATGCCTATCACGAAACAGCAACTGACCTCGAAGGACGTGGTATCGAGGCTGCGGTGCGCGGTGCTTTGGCTAATGCGGGTCTTAAACCTTCTCACATCGATTATGTTTCTGCACATGGTACAGGTACTGACGCCAACGATATCCCAGAATCATTCGCTACTGAACGTATTTTTGGTAAGGGTACACCAACTAGCTCGCCAAAATCGTTTCTTGGCCATACGTTGGGTGCCAGCGGTATTTTAGAATTGCTATTGACCGTTTTATTGGCAGAACGAGGCATGTTGCCACCGACTCTTAATTTTAAAGGGACACGCCCTGGATGTGCTGATCTTGATTACATTCCCAATGAGGTTCGACCCGGTATTTGTGAGACATTTATTTGCAACAATTACGGATTTGGTGGCAATAACTCGTCAATTATCGTCTCTCGTCGCATTGGAGAGTGCACGCCGCCATTACCCCAACGTCGACGCGTCTTCATGACTGGATATGGCTTACATTTACCGGGTGGCGTTACTCGTGTAGATTGGTTGGCCCCTATCGTCTCGGGTTCCTCCATGATGTCGTGGGATAACGATAATGCGTGCAATGTAACAAGAATTGGGCCATTGACACTCAATGGTAAGCTACGACCCTTTGCTCGCTCTTCACCGATGATTAAATTTGCGCTCAAAGCAGTCGGGGAGTTGGTTGAAAGTAGTCAATTAGAACAAGAGCTAATGCACGATCCGTTAGGAAATGGATTAATTGGCGGCGTCACATATAGCGCACATCGTTCATTAGAGAAATTTATGGAGAGCGTTTTTGTGGATGGAACAGCATTTGCGAGTGCCACCCACTTTCCAATGACCACCATGAATGCAGCAGCAGGACAAGTATCGATTGCGTATGGTATCAAGGGTTTTAACACGACCCTATGCGGTTCGGCCGCAGCGGTAAGTTATGCGATGCAATTAGTGGCATTTGGCCGTCAACAACGTGTTATCACTTTTGGTGCCGATGAACTGACACCAGATTTAATCTCATTAGGATGTCATTTGAATCTGCATTCGAAGGAGATCAATGATGGCTTACCAAGTGGCTATGTTTTTGGTGAAGGCGCGGCAGCATTGTTGCTGGAAAGCGAAGAGAGTGCATTTGCTAGTGGGCGTCAGGTTCTTGCCGAAGTGGCTGGATACGCCTTAGTGCAAGACGGCATGGGTCATTCTGTTTCATCAGACGGCAATGGCATTGTTCGCTCTATGACTTTAGCATTGAACGATGCAGGCCTGGATGCGCAATCCATCCGTCGTGTTTGTATGGCTCACGAAGGCAATCCGCTTCGCCATGCTGCGCAAGAAAATGCACTGTTATCTGTATTTGGACACTGCCAGCCGCAGCGATTAGATCCTACGCCAGTCTATGGGCATGCATTTTCTGCACTTTTGCCGTTATTGCTTGCGCTTGCAACTGAGACGGTAAGAGGTAACGTATCGACCACAGAAACTGGAGGGGCTACGCTTGTTGTTTATACGTCAGTGAGCGGTGATCATTTTTCAGCTGTCGTGGTGCCTGCATGAAGTCAGGTTCAACGATGGAATGGCTGGTGAGTTATGCCGATACCGATGCCGGCGGCGTTGTCTATCATGGGCGCTATATCGAACAAGCTGAGCGGAGTCGGCATCGATTATTGCTTGATATCGACCTGCCGTTTTTAAGCTTAGAGAAAGAAAATGATTGTCTATTCGTGGTCCGCGCAATGAATGCTAGCTATGTGCAGCCAGCATTTCTTGGTCAAAGGCTGACGGTGACGAGTGGGATAAAACAGCTACGTGAAGCATACTCTGTGTGGGATACAACAATTGCAAATGATACGGGTTGTATCTGTATCATTACAGCAAAGCTGGTTTGTCTTTCTGCTAAAGAACGAGTTCTGCGTACGATGCCTGATGACGTCTTTCAGGCACTATTACCAATGACTCGTGAAGGTGGATGTGAAGTCCATTAAGCCACCTTCTATGAACGGCGGTGATATCGCCGTTTGGGTTCTTGGCCGTGAATCTACCGCAGAGCTATATGACCGAACTGAATATTTATCTGCGGCAGAACTTCATCGTGCAACAACGATCGCTCGCTTAAATAAACGCCAAGAATTTATTGCCGCACGGGTTGCACTCCGCTTGCTACTGGCTAACCATCTGGATATCGATCCTAAAACGATAACGTTTGAGCAAACAACAGGTCAGCCGCGTGTTTGCTCCTATCCAACGCAATGTTCTGTTTCACATCGCCATGGTGCTATCGCTGTTGCGATGAGTTCTCAACACCAGATAGGAATAGATTTGGAGCAATTGCGTCCAACAGGGAATGAATTGTTTCGATCGCAGATGTTATTTGGTGCATCATGCGCGACTGGGGTCACTTCCGAGCAACTTCTTGCTGCTTGGTGTGAGTTAGAAGCATTGACAAAACTACGAGGAAAGCATTTGTTAGAGACCCTTCCTGAGTGGCGCCAGATCATCAATAGGATCGGTTTACCCGATCGCTTACCTGCTGATCGCACGTATCATGAATTACGGTTTTCACACTGGGAGCCTTTCCCCATGTCGCGCCTCGTACTCGTATCGTGTAAACCGGGTTCGATCAAGATTCAGATTGATGAATAAGCGAGGTCATTTAACTGAATGCATTGGAACTAACTTGGTAAGTGACAACGATTAAGCATCAAGTGGTGTCGTGTCAAATAGCCGACGATGTTATTTCAAAGAACGTTGAGAAGGATGAATATTGCAGAATTAGGCGATGCCATTGGCTGATTACTAGCAAAGTTTTGAATAGTGCCAATTCTTCCACTCTGCATTTGCCAGTCACCAAAAATGGATAACTGGTTGGTATTCAAATTAATGAACATATTGGTGGCGACACAACCATCAGGATTAGCTTTTATCCAGAATATGGGTTCTTGGTGAATGGTAACTATCGTACTTACCTAGTCGCGATCATTGATTGGAGTTCGACTTTAACAGCACCAGTCGATAGCAGCTAGACAAATAAAAATCCTTTTATCAATCATAAAATCACGACTTTGATTTACATTTTTTTTTGATTTAATGATGAAATCATTTTTCCGCGAGGAGACGTTTTAGTATCGCGCGAGTTCAATTTTGAAGTGCAAGCGTATTTTTGAAGAATACCTGATTGGGTGTAAGGTATCCTAATCTTTTTCTTGGTCGATTATTCAGTCTTTTCATGGCGTGATCAATCTCCTGTTGTGTAA
>NZ_JBMPPD010000057.1:0-14168 GCF_049339825.1 Undibacterium sp. RuRC25W
GCTTGATAACCCGCTGAACCTTCTTGATACCGTTTAACAACGGCCAGTTTGAATTGCTTTGTGTATTTACTCATGAAAACACCCCAAAAGTTAGGACGGGTGTCCAACTTTTGGGGTGCAGTTCATTGAGCGGGTTTTTAATTTTTTACAGATTTTATCCTGTTGTAATTCATGAAAAAATAAACCTTCTTTTTTAATATTGATCAAATTCTCATCATTCTGTATGGGCGATTTAGCACGTACGTCACTGTACATTTCTCGTATCAGGACTTGTTTTCCTTATTTTTGTATCGTTAATGAATTTTCTGTTGGGATTTACGCAAAACCGTCCCAGTTGCATGATGTCACGCAGTACTATTCCTACTATCTTTGTCGCTGTGTTTTGCTGGAATCATGTTGCGTCAGTCCTTATTGTTTTTTTTTGAATTAAAAAAGTTCACTCTCATGTTTTCTTGCACGATGTCTACACCAACAGAATCAAACATAAATGTTAGCAATTCGTCTCTATTTATTTGCTAGTTTTATTTACTAGTCGTATTTTTTAGCGTTTTTTCGATGAATAAAACCGCCTTGCTTAGTGTTTAGCGAGGGGTTAGACTGATTCTAAAATCATATTTATTTGAGTAAAGGAAAAATTCGATGAGACGCTACTCCAATGCTGCTAAGTCGGTATGTGTCCTCAGCGTCTTTTTGTTGTTATTTGGCTATGTCGCCGTTGATGTCTGCCAGGCGCAAGAATTGTGTAAGAAACTCATTGCGACAGGCAATCCTGAATACCCGCCTTTTTTGTGGCGTGACGCACAAGATGAAAATCATCTCGCCGGTGCGAATGCAGATTTAATGCAGGCCATATCCAAAGAGATCGGTGTTCCGATCGAAGTGAAATATGTAGGGCCGTGGGCCAGAGTACAGGAAGAGGCGCGCTTGGGGCGTGTTGATTTGATCGCTGGTGCTTTCTATACCCCGCCACGGCTTGATTACATGGATTATTTTTATCCGGCATTTCGTGAGACCCGTACTGCGATCTGGACAAAAAAAAATAGCAAACTCATTTTCCGGAAATGGAGTGATTTACGAGGAAAAAATGGCATTACTGTCATCAATAACAGTTTTGGTGAAGATTTTGATCGATATGCAAAGGAGTCGCTCAAGATCGTTACCGTGTCGAGCCTCGAACAAGCATTGGTGATGTTAAATTTATCACGCGCCGAGTATCTTATTTACGAAGAAGATCCGGGTCTGGCTTATGTTGCCAAGATGAACATGAGCGATCTAAAAACGATGTCTACGGCTGTTGCCAACGAAAATCTATACCTGACGATGTCTTACAGGTCACCCTGCAATACACCGGAAATGCGGGGACGCATTTCTAAAGCGCTGCACCTATTCGGAAAGCAAGATCTGATGGATAAATTTGTTAAATCCAATATTCAATTGTGGCGTAAGCAGCAATCGAAGTAGATGTTTTCTAGTTTGGGGCCAATTTTGAGGAAACTTTCATTAAGGCAGATATCCATATTAGGTGTCGCATTAGGCATTCTCTTGCCAGCGATTGTGTTCGGCTACTTTGTGACACTGTCGAGGTACGAAAGAGAATTACAACTGCGTGTCCGCGGGCCGATGGTGCAGAATGCCGATATGCTGGCGCGGGCGATGGCGGTTCCGCTCTGGAACGTCGATAAAGAGGTTACGAAGCAATTTGTTCAGGCAGTGATGCGAAATCGCGAGGTTGTCAGTGTCGTGGTCACTGATGAGTCTGGAAACACTTTTGTACGCAGTGATAAAGTACGCAAAACCAATGCCAGCGTGCTCACCGAAAAGCGCCCGATTCGTCTTGACGATAAGATCATTGGCGAGGTGAAATTGGAATTGACGACCGAATATGTCGATCGCGATTTGCTTGATGACCTCTATAAACTCGCGGTTGGTCTTGTCCTTCAAGTCATTTTATCTTTTATTCTTATCTGGTTTTTGTTTGACCGTCGCATTGTTCGTCCGATTCAATTACTGCAATCTGCAACTACCCGACTTGCTAGTGGCAAACTGGATGAACCACTTGTTTGGCAACGTCATGATGAAATCGGAAACCTCGCGCATGGACTCAACCAGATGCGTCTCAATCTTGGCGAACTTATTTCTCAGCGGGATCAACAAAATATTCTACTGCAGCAGGAACTTAAAGAACGCTTAAGGGTAGAGCAAGCACTACGTGATACCGAAGAAAAATTTATCGCTATTTTTCAGGCTTCTCCTGTTGCAATGAGCGTTTTACGCAAAACCAGTCAGTATCAGATCGTTGATGTCAATGATGCCTGGGTGCGGCAATTTGCATGGTCAGCAGAGGTGATACTGCGTAATCTCGATATTCAGGAAAATTTGTGGCGTAACGCTGACGATTTCGTTCAAATCTTGCGGCTGCTCGAAAGAGATGGGGAGTTACAATCATTTGAAGCCTGGCTCCGTTGTGGAACGACCGATAAGACCCTGCTGTGTCAGATATCCGGTCGTCTCATCAGTATCGGTGATGAACCATTACTGATTTTGGTGCAAGAAGATATTACTGAAAAGCGTCAGAACGAAAAAGACATTCTGAATATGAATCTGACACTCGAGCGACGCGTGTCAGAACGCACTCACGAACTGGAAGAGGCCAATAGCGAACTGACCGTGGTACTTGAAAATCTTCAGCGCGCTCAACAAGAATTATTACGGACAGAGAAAATGGCGGCACTGGGTTCATTGGTCGCTGGTGTTGCGCACGAACTCAATACTCCTATTGGCACCAGTGTGACCGTTGCCAGCACCTTGCAGCAGCAAACAGATGAGATTTTGATTCAATTTGCGCAAGGTCTACGTAAATCGGCGTTAGAAGAATATTTCAAAAATGCCAAAATCGGCACCGATTTATTGTTACGTAATCTGAGTAAAGCATCTGAACTGGTGACCAGCTTTAAACAGGTGGCAGTTGACCGGACGAGCGCTAATCGGCGGATGTTTGCCCTCAATGAGATGATCAACGAACTCGTGACAACGCTTGGTCCCATGATACGCAAAACCAAGCACGAAGTGATTGCGCTGATCCCTGAAAAAATGATGATGGATAGTTATCCTGGTGCCATGGGGCAAGTGGCGACAAATCTAATTAACAATGCATTTATTCATGCATTTGATGCCGATAGCCGCGGCACCGTGACGATTACGGCGCGCTTTCTTGATGTCGATACGATTGTAATGAAAGTTGGTGATAACGGCAGGGGTATTCTTCCCGCGAATCTTAGCCGGATTTTTGACCCGTTTTTCACGACCCGCCTTGGACAGGGAGGTAGTGGTTTAGGCCTCAACATTGTGTATAACCTCGTAAAAGAAGTCCTTGGTGGCGATATTTCGGTCGACAGTGTTGTTGGTAAAGGGACGACATTTACCATCATCCTCCCCCGTTCCGCAAAAAAGGCAGAGAACAAGTCGCCTCTACTCAATACATGACAATTTAGTAATAATCTGGCTGGCGTCGATGTGTGCCCGTTCCTCCTCATGCTAGCATTCTTTGTGCATGTTCTGATAAAGTTGCAGTATGAGTAAATTATCCTTAGATCGTATCCTGCAATCGCAGGGCTTTGGTTCACGCAAATATTGCCGTGAACTGGTATCCGACGGCGAGGTCAGCATTGCTGGCGAGGTCGTTGATGACTATAAACTATCAATTGAAACTGACGGATTAACCTTCCATATTTTTGAGGAAGACTGGGAATACCGCGAGCACGTTTATATTGTGCTTAATAAACCAGCAAATTTTGAATGCTCGCGTAAGCCGAGTCATCACCCAGGTGTGCTGACCTTGTTGCCTGAGCAATTCAGCTGGCGTGACGTGCAGCCAGTTGGACGACTTGATCATGACACCACAGGGATGTTACTGATGTCAGACGATGGCCCGTTTATTCACGCGCAATCGTCACCTAAGCGGCATATTCCTAAGGTCTATCAAGCAACCACAGCAGAACCGGTGAGCTCTGAGCTAGTCAACGCTTTGCTGACAGGGGTACAGTTACATGACGAGCCCGCACCCTTAGCAGCGCAATGGTGTCGTCAACTCGATACGAACCAGATAGAAATCGTGCTGGAACAGGGGAAATACCATCAGGTAAAGCGTATGCTGGCGGCAGCAGGAAATCATTGTGCGGCATTGCAACGCACAGCCATTGGCCAGTTGACGTTGGAATCGTTGGGTCTGAAAGAGGGCGAGTGGTCTTACCTCAGTGCTGAGCAAATAGCTTTGCTGGTGCCTTCCGAGATATGAAGTAGCGAAGTTTGCTGTAAATCACTGTGAAGGATTGCGGTACTTGTCATTCGTATCAACAAATGAGTTTCTGAAAAATCGTGACATGTGTTGACATGTTTTTTCAATAAAGTTGGAGAATGTTTGTATGCCAGTGATTGTCGTCGCAAATCCTAAGGGTGGCGTAGGTAAGAGTACCTTTGCCACTAACCTTGCCGGTTACTTCGCCGCACAGGGGCACAAGGTCATGCTTGGTGATATTGATGCCCAGCAGTCTTCCCGCACTTGGTTGTCACTGCGGCCAGCGAGCTTTTCGCCCATCTCTGCATGGGACATCGATGCCAGTGCCATTGCTAAACCACCAAAAGGAACGACCCATGTCGTGCTCGACACGCCCGCAGGTCTCAAAGGAAGTAAACTCGATGCCGTCTTAAAACTGGCGGATAAAGTGGTGATTCCATTACAGCCTTCTATCTTTGATATTTTAGCAACGGAAGAATTTTTAAAAAAACTGGCTAAGCGTGAGCAACACTGTGCAGTCGGGATTTTAGGTATGCGCGTCAACGCCCGTAGTCGCGCAGCAGATCAACTTACACATTACGTAGAGCAACTCGGCTTACCTGTACTTGGCTATGTGCGGGATACTCAGAATTACGTTCAACTGGCAGCGCACGGTGCCACGCTATGGGATGTTGCCCCCTCCAGGGTAGAAAAAGACTTATTACAGTGGGAAGAAATTCTCACCTGGATCAATAAGTAAACCATCTCAAGCGCTGGCGCTGGTATCTCAGATTGAATGAGCAAATGACTCAATATACTTGCGCCGGGTCAAATAAATAATCCCCCGCCTTCACGATATCTCCCTATAATGCCGACTCGCTCTGAAAGGGAGCGAATTTCTCTTTTGATATCAAAGACTTACGGTATGCATTTAACTATTTTTGAAACTCCGCTCATCAACACGCTGGCGCGTTGGTTATCCGTCTCTCTCTTACGTCTACTTGGTTGGCGGATTGAGGGTAACGCCCCTACCGAAGAAAAGTACGTACTGATTGCGGCGCCTCATACGAGTAACTGGGATTTTCCCTATACGTTAATGGTGTGTTTTGCTTTACGTTTGCGCGTGTACTGGATGGGGAAAGCGAGTTTATTTCCGCCTGTGTTTGGCGCCGTCATGCATTGGTTAGGCGGTATCGCTGTTGATCGTAGCCGCTCAGGTAATCTGGTTCAAAGTACCATCGACGCATTTCATGCTAACCAGCGACTGACAGTCATTGTCCCGCCTGAGGGGACGCGCGGCAAAGTGACGCATTGGAAAACCGGATTTTATTATATTGCTCTGGGTGCAGGCGTGCCGATTGCGCTGGGCTATTTGGATTTTTCGCGTAAGGCGGCAGGTATCGGCAAAATGTTTATGCCGACAGGTGATCTCGCTGCTGACATGGAAGAAATTAGACGTTTCTACAGCAGCGTTCATGGTAAAAATCCGCAGCAGTTTGATACCTCAACCATTCAGACTAAATAATCCATCGCTGGTTAATTCACTTGAGCCAATAAGAATGCCTTGCTTCTATCTATCTATCTATCTATCTATCTATCTATCATAAAGGCAAGGCATTTTTTTTGATCCAGATAACAGGATGCTTAACGAGTCGCATCTGTTATCGCGTTGTTGGTACTGGCAGTGTGGCTCTTGTTCTTGTCAAATGGGCGCATAAATACTGTGGAAAGAGGATACAAAATCAATTTTTGCGTCAGTAGTTCACAATATGGATGGGCTGCAACAACAACAATGATTGCGCTACACAAGAGCGATAATGATAAGCGTGCTGCTGGTTGCATATGCAGGATGGTAGCTAGAATACCTGTTGCTTGAAGTACGATTAACGCCATGCCATGCCACAGAAAGACATACATCGACTGCTTGCCAATACGCGCCAGTCTCAGATCCTGACGACTCAGCACATACAGCATCGCGATTCCCACTACACTGGAGATGCCATATTGCAATAGTTGATAAAGCGTTCCTGTTAAATTGGCCATGCCAAGGCGGTGTAAAGAAAAACTGCCATAAAGCCATCGGTAATCAAATAACGGCGGTAAAAAAAATGTTACGCTGAGCGCCGCTGCGATAATGGCGACCGCAATGATGGTGAGCCGCCCATCTTTTTTAGTCGATGAGAACAACCTCGGCCCCATGACCGATCCTAACAAAAAATAGGGGAAAAAAATCAAGGTACGAGAGCTACTCAACAAATAGCCCGTATGCTCAGAATACGTCGTCAGCAAAGAGAGAGCCAGAGCCACGACGACTGGAAAACGCATTGTTACAAATAATGGCAACATGAGACGCCAGCAGAGCAGGCTCATCAGATACCACAACATCCAGTAAGGCGCGATCAACCCCGCATAGACACTGAGTTTTCCGATTAAAACATATTCTGTACATTCGTAGATGAGTTCAAATCCCACCAACGGTACGACGATATTTTTTATGAGTTGTCCGGCTTGTTTATTATCCAGTGTGACTTTAGAAAAAATACCAGATACGAGGGCAAACATCGGCATGTGGAATGCATAGATAAAAATCCAGATCGGGCGCAAGAATGCGTCATTAGCGATGCGTAACTCGATAAAATGTCCGAAGACGACTAAAAATATGAGTACGCCTTTGATGTTATCTAAGGAGGAATTCCGGATGAGGGATGGGGCTGGAGGATGCATTGCAGAATACGGCTAGCGAATAAAAAAACAGCACATGATAAGCTAAAGCACGGTTCACATCGCATTCTGTTTGTAACGAAGTCAGTCGCGGACAAACTGATGACTGCAAATACGCCTTTCCCCCCTTACTAAGAGCAGTCGATGTCATGACTGATTCATAATCATCCTTCATTCTATGGTTGGTGAGGGGCGAGTGCTTCTCTTGTATTCTTGGTAATCTCGAGAAAATCAAGCGCATTGATGCGGGCATTGGTGGTTTCAACAAGCTGTCGAGGTTTTCTAAAATACTAAAGGGGAAATTTCGTTTTGTTGGGATGATTTTTGTATCAGTCCTGATGATATCGAGTATTTCCATGGGGAAATTATTTTTGAGTTACAATGTTGGATTTGATTAATTGTTCAATTTGTATCTATGCCGAATGATCAAAACAAAAATGCGTTACTGAGCGCAAATTTAGATTTTGAGACAGTGAAGTTCACGCCAGTCAACTCTGCGCCTGTGGATTTTTTTGATCTTGAATCTGATTCTCACACCCGTTCTGACTTACTTGAAGCCTTTCTTCCATCGTCATCGCTTACCGGCGAGGAATCGGTAGTCGCCGAGGCAGAGTCTATTTCTGTATTGAAAGAGGCTGAGATACCTTTGGATGTGATTGCAGCACCTGTGACAGTGAGCTCGGCGGTCGTTGATCATTCTGGGATTGCTCCGAGGGAATCAAACAAGGTAAGCACAAGAAAAAACGGTCAAAAAACAGATAATTTTGCACTCTATGCTGCATTGGTCGCGTTGTGTGGATTTGTGATCGTCTTTGGGGTTATCTTTCATGTCGGTGGGATCCGTGATAATACTAATACGCCAAGTTATCTGACTTTGCCTGAGCAAGTGAGTAATTTTGAGGGGCAAGTTATCCGCATCAAGGTGACTGTGCAAGTGGATCGTAAGGACCGAGACTGGCTTTCAGATAACAAGATAAAGTTGATGGCATTGTTTCCCATCGTTCTCACCAGAATCAATCCTGACGATTTACATTCTGAAAAAGGGTTTGATGCCGTGCGCGAAAAACTACGCGCTGAGTTAAACCAAGAGATGAGAACAGATAAAATCCAATCGGTTCTGATGGATGAGTTACTCACGCAGACCCGTGAGTAATGGATATCAGTCTTTATGTGGAGATGTTCGCTGCCAGTCAGTTAGCTAGCGAAATGCAGTGAAAAATTTCAGCTAAAAATCTCATGGAAAAATATCACTGAGAAATTTCGATGAGAAATCTCACTGAGCAGACCATCAAAGTTCGCGCACGTAGCGAAGTAACTTATCTAGCGCATAAACGATCGTTTGTTCACGAACTGCACGACGATCTCCGCCAAAGACTCGTCGTTCGGTATGCGTGACGCCGCCGACAGTCCAACCAAAGCAAACGGTACCAACCGGTTTACCAGGCACAGCGCCAGTTGGGCCAGCAATCCCCGTGGTTGATAAAGAAACGTTGGCTTCAGAATGCGCAATCGCACTTTCCGCCATCGCGGCAGCGATTTCTTCACTGACTGCGCCGTGTTGCGCTATCAATGCCGCAGCAATATCAAGTAATTCCGTCTTGGAAGAGTTCGAATAGCTGACAAAGCCACAATCAAACCATTCTGACGATCCTGGGACTTCGGTAACTGCATAGGCAACACCGCCACCTGTGCAAGACTCCGCAACGGCGAGCAGAAGTTTTTTGGACTTGAGTACTTCACCGATCTGGGCTGCGAGTTCAGTTGCATTCTGCATGATGTATCTCCTGTCATTGTTGTTTGAAGGTCGAACTTACTTTACCACCATGTGTCTTGCATTTGAAGTCTTACACAAAATAATCTTATTCCTACACAGGCTTTCTGACAATCTCACAGATGTCGCCACAGAGAAAAAGTGAGCAAGGTAAAAAAAGCAGCGACGATGTCGTCAAACATGACTCCAAAACCACCCTTAAAACGCTGGTCAAAATAACGTATTGGCGGGGGTTTTACCATGTCAAAAAAACGAAAGACAAGAAAAGCCCAGCATTGAGTTGTGATGCTGCCTGGCATGAGCAAAAGGAGTACCAACCAGAAAGCAATAATCTCATCCCACACCATACTCCCATGATCGGGGGCGCCAAGGTTTTTGCCTGTAATATGGCAAGCCCAGACGCCCACAATGAAGCCAATACCGATAATCCAGACCCAGTGAATTGGTGTAAAAAATTCCGGCCAGCGCTGAGTGAACACCGCAAACATTAACCATCCAAGTAAGGTGCCACTAGTGCCTGGCATCATCCGCGATAGACCGCTGCCAAACCCTTGCGCAAGAATATGTGCGGGATGGCTCAACATAAAACGGGCTGAGGGGGTACGAATGACCGGTATTGAATGAGGCGTAGGAGTCGTCATGGGGTGTTGAAATGGTCAAATGATTGGAGTGACAGGTTGACGTGGTTTCCTAAACCGTCGAGAAAACGTAAGCCTGGGTCGGTATCAATACGCCCCACGCGGGTAATTACCGTGTTCGCTGATGCCGCCGCAGCGATCACATCCGCCCGCCTGTCACTGGGCGCGGTGAAACAGAGTTCGTAATCGTCCCCACCAGCGAGGGTGAACTGTCTGCGTAACGCTATTGGAAATTGTTGGAGTACAGGACCCGCCGGCAGCTCATCGATAGCTAACGTAGCACCGACGTGCGACCGCTCCAGAATATGCCCCAGATCTCCTACTAAACCGTCAGAAATATCTAACGCTGCATGGGCAATGCCCCGTAACGCCATTCCCAGCGCGACGCGCGGTGTCGGTAAATGCATGCGTTTGGCTGCGCGTGCATGATCATCAGGACTCAATTCCAGTTCACGCCAGTAACCAGCCAGAGCCAGACGCGCATCGCCAAGTGTACCGGAAATCCAGATGTCATCGCCGACTTTGGCTGCATCTCTGCGTAATGCTGTCGCCAGCGGCTGTTCACCGAAAATAGTGATGCAGATATTCAAGGGACCTTTGGTGGTGTCGCCGCCGATTAATCGGCAATGATGCTGGTCTGCCAGCGAGAAAAGTCCCTGAGAGAACTTCTCTAACCATACCGGATCTGCTTCTGGAAGTGCGAATGCAAGGGTAAAACCAATCGGTTTAGCCCCCATGGCCGCCAGATCAGACAGGTTGACTGCAAGACACTTATGACCTAACGTGAGCGGATCAACATCAGGAAAAAAATGTCGACCAGAGACCAGCATGTCGCTAGAAACCGCCATCTGCATCCCTGGCGTCACATTCAGCAACGCGCAATCGTCACCGATGCCAAGCGCTAAATGTTCATCAGGAAGATTATGTTGCGCAAAGTAGCGCTTAATTAAGTCGAATTCGGAGAGCATGCAGGCATTGTACTCATGGCTGTCGTTGTGTCTAGACGCAGCTGCTGATTCAATCGAAAAAAGTGATGTCTGTTTCAAGTATCACGTAAAGCCGTTGTCATCGTGACGTGCTTAAATAGAGGGGATTGAGATTCTTGATGGTTGGTGAGCAATTGGCTTTACTGTGCTTGATGCATGGAGGTCATAGGTGACTGGCGTTCAAATTACTTGTTAATTTATTTTCATTTTGACAATCCTATGTATATTCTTATGCACTAAAAGCATAGAAACCGTACAAATACGTATAAAGTTAGAAGATTCACTCTGATAGAATCACAAACCAACGTCAGTTTTCTGTAAGCAAAATATATAAAAGGCCTATTACATGGATTCGTCAGCAGATCAAAAAGAGCAAATACGTCAACAATTGCGCCAGGCAGCACTCGAATATCACGAGTTCCCAATCCCGGGCAAGATTAGTGTCACACCGACAAAACAACTGACGAATCAACGTGATCTGGCACTAGCGTATTCTCCTGGTGTGGCTGCTCCTTGCGAAGAAATCGTTGCTGATCCTGCTGCTGCGTTTAAATACACAGCGCGCGGTAACTTGGTGGGCGTGATCACCAACGGTACCGCAGTATTGGGATTGGGCAACATTGGCCCACTGGCTTCCAAGCCTGTGATGGAAGGTAAGGGCGTCTTGTTTAAGAAGTTTGCCGGTATTGATGTGTTCGATATTGAGATTAACGAGCCGGATCCAGATAAGCTAGTCGATATCATCGCCTCGCTGGAGCCAACCTTCGGCGGCATTAATCTGGAAGACATTAAAGCGCCGGAATGTTTCTACATCGAGCGCAAATTGCGTGAGCGCATGCGTATTCCGGTCTTCCATGATGATCAGCATGGCACAGCGATTATCGTTGGTGCGGCGATCATGAATGGTCTGAAGGTTGTTGGTAAAGACATCAAAACAGCAAAAATGGTCGTTTCTGGTGCTGGCGCTGCTGCGTTGGCCTGCTTGGATCTGATCGTTGACCTTGGCTTCCCAATTGAAAACATTTTTGTGACAGATCTAGCTGGCGTGGTCTACAAAGGCCGGGCTGAATTGATGGATCCGGACAAAGAGCGTTTCGCACAAGAAACATCCGCACGGTCATTGCGTGAAGTGATTCCAGGTGCCGATATTTTCCTGGGCTTGTCTGCTGCGGGTGTTCTCAAGCAAGACATGGTTGCACAGATGGCGGATCGTCCTTTGATTCTGGCATTAGCAAACCCGACACCAGAAATTCTGCCAGAAGAAGTGAAAGCAGTTCGTGATGATGCGGTCATGGCGACAGGACGTTCTGATTTCCCGAACCAGGTCAATAACGTGTTGTGCTTCCCATACATTTTCCGTGGCGCGCTCGATTGTGGTGCAACAACCATTACACGTGAGATGGAAATCGCCGTTGTTCATGCGATTGCTGAATTGGCACAAGCAGAACAATCCGACGTTGTTGCTTCGGCCTATGGCATCAGCAACCTGTCCTTTGGTCCTGAATACCTGATTCCAAAACCATTTGATCCACGTCTGATGATCAAAATCGCACCAGCTGTTGCAAAAGCGGCTGAAGAGTGCGGTGTTGCAGCGCGTCCGATCAAAGACATGCAAGCCTATGTAGAAAAACTGCAGCAGTTTGTGTACCACAGTGGCACATTCATGAAGCCATTGTTTCAGATTGCTAAAAAAGCACCAATGGAGCGTAAGCGTATTGTCTTTGCTGAAGGTGAAGAAGAACGTGTATTGCGTGCGGTACAAGTTATCGTTGACGAAAAATTAGCAGCACCAATTCTGGTTGGTCGTCCACACATTCTGGAACAACGCGTCGAAAAATTTGGTCTGCGTATTCGTCCAGGCGTTGACTTTCAGGTCATTAATCCTGAATTCGATCCACGCTATCGTGAATACTGGCAAGCCTATTACGAGATGACATGCCGTAAAGGCGTCACCGAGCAATACGCTAAGCTGGAAATGCGTCGTCGCCATTCACTGATTGGCGCGATGATGATTCATAAAGGTGATGCAGACGGTATGATTTGCGGTACGTTCGGTACAACCGGCTTGCATCTGAATTACATTAATCAGGTGCTGGGTAAACGCGAAGGCGTTAATGTCTACGCCGCGATGAACGGCTTAGTATTGCCTGATCGCCAGTTGGTATTGGTCGATACACACGTCAATGAAAACCCAACAGCAGAACAGATCGCTGAGATCACGATTCTGGCTGCAGAAGAAATGCGTCGTTTTGGTTTGTTGCCAAAAGCTGCGCTGCTGTCTCACTCCAACTTTGGTTCGAGCAACAGCGAATCCGCACAAAAAATGCGTGCTGCTTTAGCGATCATCCAGCGCGACGCGCCAGATTTGGAAGTCGACGGTGAAATGCACGGCGATACCGCCCTGGATTCCGCTTACCGTAAAAAAATGATGCCAAATTCCAATCTGAAAGGCGATGCGAATTTGTTGGTGATGCCAAATATCGATTCGGCGAATATTGCGTATAACTTGCTCAAGACTACTGCTGGTAATAATGTGGCAATTGGACCGATCTTGCTGGGTTGCGCAAAACCAGTTCATATACTGACGCCATCAGCAACAGTTCGTCGTATCGTTAATATGACAGCATTGTGCGTTGTTGATGTGGTAGCGCAGCGTTAAGCTGAATCAGTAATAAAAAAGCCGGAGTTGCTGATGCACTCCGGCTTTTCCTTTTTGAAAACGCTTCTTTTTTACTTCGCGCGGCGGAAGGTTAGGTTAATACGTTGTGCGCCGATGACCGGATGTGGCTGATCTTTGATCGTCTGAATGCCGTGAAATAACAATCGGGCAGGTCCGCCCCATACTAATACGTCACCATGTTGTAAGTCGATGCGACTGAGTTTGTCGCTGCGTTGTAGTCCGCCAAAGACAAATGTCGCCGACATTCCCAATGAGACCGAAACGATTGGTTGGGAAAAATCAGTTTCGTCTTTGTCCTGATGGAGAGACATCTTAATGCCAGGTAAGTAACGATTGATCAGACAGCTATCTGCTTCAAAATCGTTATAACCACTTAGCGCTGCCGCTGCGGTCGCGAGTCGTTGAAATTCTTCTGGCATTGCTGGCCATGCTTGTTCTTTGATCGGATCAAGATCGGTGTAGCGATAACCACGCGCATCTGAAATCCAACCATATTGTCCGCAGCTGGTATTGTGCACGCCGATAGTGCGTCCACCTGGAGTCAGCATTTGACGCAGAGGCGATGCTTCCTTAATTTTTTCTAATTCAGCTAAAAGGGGGGCTTCTTTACTTAATGCATAACGATGTAAAAGTACTGCGCCCGGGAACAGGGTTTCGGTTCTGGGCACATGGGGCTCGTCGTCAAAAAGTGAGTAATTTGTTGAAGTAGGTGTCATATCGTCAGAATCAGAATTGCCTCATTCGCATAGTAGTGGAAGCTGGGAAATGCCGCTGGAAGGGGCGAGATTCTGTAGCGCGGGAATTCCCTCTTGTGATCATGCAATATAAATCATTTTCAAATTTCTCTTGCCTAATTGAGGTGTACTTTGCTATAGTTCGCCTCCCGCTAAAACGGGAAGTAAGAAGAAAGCAGCAGCCAGGAACTCCGGCAGTTTAAAATGGTAAGAATGACGCGAAAGCGACAAAGCGAACCAGAAAGAACAGCAAAAGCGGTCAGGGAGTTGACAGGGTTAATAAATTGCTGCATAATCTCGCTTCTCTGCTGCAAACGAACACAACGCTTCGTTGCTAAATCAGGTAAATAAAAGCCTTGGTTTGA
>NZ_JBMPPD010000058.1:0-13464 GCF_049339825.1 Undibacterium sp. RuRC25W
CGTTGGAGAACACATACATGAATAAAGAAAATGATCAAAGTAAGGTACATATTATTTTGTTGGATGCATTAAACGCTGGCATTTCTGGTCTGAAGGTTGCCGTCAAAATTGGCAACGAATTGATACATGAAGGTGTGACAGATGCACAAGGAAAAATTGGGCACGTTCATGCCAAACTGGGTGACGATATCGGCATCTATGTGAAACGGTTTTTGAATGATGAGATGAAGCTTGTCAAGATCATCAAAGCTTTTTCTGAAGAGCAGATCGTTAAGCTTTACAGTCCCAAAGTAAAGAGAGAAATACTCTTACAGAAAGACAAAGGTACGCCTGGTAACTATCAGCGTAAAACTTACCAAGTGAAAGCTGGTAATACGTTAGCGTCGATCGCCAAGGAAAATAGAACCACTACCCAAGCACTGGTTCGCCTCAACAACATTAGAAATGAAAACTACATTGCTGCAGGACAGATTCTGAAGCTTCCCCTGCAAAATGAACGTACATCAGAAAAAAACGCTGATCATACATCCGCACCTGTGTCGGTGGCACCATCCAAAAAAACTAGCCAAGAACACGCTACCCCCTCTCAAAAAACATCTGGACATTCAGGAACAGATACCAATATTGATGCGCCTGTCTCGCCAACTACCCCATCAGACGCCGTCCCAGTGCAGCTCATCATGAGCGATAAGAGAGGTAAAAATGGTACGCCAAAATCGGAGTGGAGCGGACAGTGCGATGAAAGTCACTGTATCAAATTCGGAGATAAAGGTCCATTGATTGAAGAGCTGAGTATTCGGTTGGCCGGGTTTGGTGGCTCTAAACCGACAACCACCTTTACTGATGCATTAGAGCTGGCAGTTAAACAATTTCAGCGTGATTACATGGGTGTTGCCGAGACAGGAAAAGTTTGTGGAAGCGTTTTATTTGCATTGGATGAGTTCAAGGCAAAGTACCCTATCAACCTCGATAGCATGAAATGTCATTGCAATGGCACGCATTGCGACGGTTTTGGTAATTCAAGCTTTGAAAAAGATAAGCAAGGTTGTGAGGTTAGTCCTGGGGAATATCCAGGAATCCATCGTAGTGTGTATTGGATATTAAGAGCGATGCTCTTTTATTTGCACACCAAAGAAAAGGACCTTGGCTACACGTTGAAATACATCTCATCCGGCTATCGATGCACGTGGTGGAATAAAAATAACGCGAAATCCAAAACAACCAATCACATGGGAAGTGCATTAGATATTCACTTCAATGACAAGAGTGGAAAGGAAGTGAGGGATGACGCCGGTCTGAATAAAATCCGGGAACAAATTTTTATGAAATACATGGGTGCTCTTAAGCCTGGGAAGAGAGATGAATCGGGTGACAAAATATATTTAGAGAGCACTTTTGAGGGCGCTAAATCGTGGGTGCATTTTGATATAGCGAGATGGAAAAAGGAACCGATTCATCGCTTTAGCGTAACGCGAGAAACAGCGGAAAACGGCAGCATACTTGAAATGGCGAGACGTGAAGGAAAAGGTGCTGCCGTGGTCTGTGGCGGGCGAATTCCTCCGCCAATCGCTCCGACTATTCCTGCGATAAAAACAAACTCATCGAGTACGACGAACGATCGCAAAAATGTACACACAATGTCGTTGTCTGATAAGGGCATCCAATTCATTAAGAGCTGGGAAAAACTCAGGACGGAGCCCTACGAGGATAGTTCTGGCTACTGCACCATCGGCTGGGGACATCTAATTGACGGAAAAAACAGCTGTCGTGTTTTAGCAAAAAATGGCTCCGATAAATATCGCAAAGCGATCGAATTTTATACTGAAGAGTCGGCAGATATTGATTTCAACAAAGATTTAGTGACGGCAATAAAGATGGTTAAAAATTTAGTTGCTGTTCCGTTATATCAACACGAATTTGATGCCTTAGTTTGCTTGGCATTTAATACAAATAAATTATATCCAGTCCAATTGGCAAAACTGAACTCGCGCGATTACCAGGGTTGTTGCAACGAATTTGCCGACATTACTAATGGTGGGCTACCCGGACTAGTAAAAAGACGCAAACATGAAATGGAAATGTTTTTGCACAACAAATACATTTTGACACACTGATTGAGAGTAACTAATGAAACTACTATTGATATTGATTGCTTTGATTTTTAAGACAACTTTAGTGTACGCGCAGAGCTTTACGAGCGCAGACCAAAATCAAGATATTTCCGGTGACTGGGTATTTCAGAAAGTCGTTGATTATGACGAACCAAATATGAAAATCAATGAGGTTCAAGAACCACGATTTGTCATAAGTGGCAATAAGATCATCGATAGTCATGGATGCCAAATGCCGATTCAAAAAGAAATCTATACAGCTTTTGATCCGTTTCAATTAATGATGAAAGGCGGAGCGACCGACGAAAATATCGCTGCGTTTTTTGCGAAAAATTTCAATGAGAAAATGGATTTAAGAAAGTTACCTTGGGGATATAGCGTCAGTTTGAAATTTAAAAACCAATGTAATGAGTTTTTATCTTCACCAATACTGGTTTTTCCAACACAGATCATCATTGATTATGGCAACGCCTTTTTTAGTTATAAAAAACCAGCGATGAACAATGCCGCCATCAATACTTACGGACGAAAAATCACCCTATTACCGTTTGAGTTTAAAAAATATAATGATTGGTGCTTTGGCTCAAATAAGAGAAATCGTTATGGGGAGTATATACAAACGCCATCCAGTAACTGTACTGTGTTTTATCATCCATTTAACTTAGGAAAATCAGATACCGACCCGTTAGGCTCTTTGCTTGGCTCCTATAACTACATTTTCAATCTTGGAATGGAATACGCCCATCCTCTCGACTACGATAACCCCGTAAAGCATGGATTACATCCCATTGTGCTTTTTTTTACTCCGTTTAAAAATGTATTAGTTGCATTGATCCATGATAAAGAAACGCACAACGAACAGCATCGGGGAGCGAACTATAGAGAAGACCTCTTAGCACCAACATTCGTGACCATTTTAAATAACAAAATCATCCAAACGTTGGCGATGGATGGCCAATTTTCTATCGATCGAAATCATCAAATTACCGTTATTGATAGTGATTGGTTCAATCATCGTACGAAAGACCGAATTTACAAAATCCAAGAGGACGGCACATTCAAACGGATTCAATAAAAGCTATTCATAGTATCCGACATTTTGGCGTGATGACCTGTTTCGTCGAAGGCGAATTAGTCATGAATATTCCCAACACACTCATGCGTGGCATTGCCTTGAAATAGAGGTCATGTCGCGCCTTTTTTGGAATTTTAAAAGTAAATAATGAAACTACTATTGCTATTGATTGCCTTCATTTTTAATACAAATGTAGCGCACGCACAGAGCTTTACGAGCGCAGACCAGAATCAAGATATTTCCGGTGACTGGGTATTTCAGAAAGTGGTTGATTATGACGGACCAAATATGAAAATCAATGTGGTTCAAGAACCACGATTTGTCATAAGTGGCAATAAGATCATCGATAGTCATGGATGCCAAATGCCAATTCAAAAAGAAATCTATCCAGCCTTTGATCCGTTTCAATTAATGATGAAAGGCGGAGCGACCGACGAGAATATCGCTGCGTTTTTTGCGAAAAATTTCAATGAGAAAATGGATCTAAGAAAATTACCTTGGGGATATAGCGTCAGCATAAAATTTAAAAACCAATGTAACGAGTTTTTATCTTCTCCAATACTGGTTTTTCCAACACAGATCATCATTGATTATGGCAACGCCTTTTTTAGTTATAAAAAACCAGCGATGAACAATGCCGCTATCAATACCTACGGACGAAAAATCACCCTATTACCGTTTGATTATAAAAAGTATGATGACTGGTGCTACACCATACCTCAAAAAAATAGTTATGGAAAAGGTACACAAATTCCATCCAACAACTGCACTGCTTTCTACCATACATATAGCTTAGGGAAAACAGACACCGATCCTTTAGGTGTCTTACTTGGCTCCTATAACTATATTACCAACCTTGGGACGGAATACTTCCGTCCTCTGGATTACGATAATCCTGTAAAGCATGGATTGCGTCCTGTTGTGCTTTTTTTGACTCCGTTTAAAAATGTATTGATTGCGTTGGTCGATGATAGAGAAGTGAACAATGAACAGCATCGGGGAGCGAACTATAGAGAAGACCTCTTAGCACCAACATTCGTGACCATTTTAAATAACAAAATCATCCAAACGTTGACGGTGAAGGGCCAATTTTCTATCGATCAAAATCATCAAATAAGGATTGTTGATAGTCGATTCGGAAAAGACAAATTCTTTCAAATTCAAGAAGACGGCACTATAAAGCGGGTTCAATAAAATCTATGTCCAAACGCTACAAAATTCGCGTCGGCGATAAAACTACCGCCAACGGTATCATTACCAGTGGTTCACCAACTGCCACAATGGAGGGCGTTGCCCTTGCACGGGAGGGTGACACAATTAATTGTCTTGCTTGTCATTCGACAGGCGTTATCCAGCTAGATGGAGATCGCATCGCGGTTAAAGATGCGAGCGGAAAACTGTTTGCTCTGAGCGATGATTTGTGTATTTGTAAATGTCGTACACATCCTAAGTTGATTGCAAGTCAATCGACAAATTCTTCGGGATAGATCTGTTGAGGTAATTTTTTTACAGATACTCGGCTTCAGTTTTTCTCCGTACATTGATAAGGGCGAGGATTTAACACGCTGAGTAGATTCTTTTATGCGAGAACTAAGATGATGGTCATTGCGGCGTTTGGCAATTTTTTTGGTCAATTAGGTAGTGGCATGTCATTTAATCTCCTTCAATACCATTAGCAGAAAGCGTTTCATGGAACCACAACTGTTAGACTATTTTAATCAGGAACTCACCTATATGCGCGAGAGTGCGGCGGAGTTTGCTGATCTGCATCCAAAAATTGCCCGTCGCTTGGGTATGCATGGCGTTGAAATAGCAGACCCTTATGTAGAGCGCTTGATCGAGTCGTTTTGTTTTATGTCAGCACGAATGCGAATTAAGTTGGATGCTGAGTTTCCGCGATTTACGCAGCGCTTGTTAGAGGTAGTCTATCCCAACTACGTGAGTCCGACACCTTCGATGGCGGTGGCGAAGTTGCATCCAGATATGTTGTCTGGGGACTTGACCAATGGCTTTGAAGTGCCACGTGGTACAGCGTTTTTTTCTAACGTACCGGAGGGTGAAAAGACCGCGTGTGAATTTCGCTCCAGTCAAGATGTGACGTTGTGGCCTATAGAAATTGTGAGCGCCCAATTGGCAGGCGTACCGCCAGATATTCCGGCTGTGGATCGTTACTTGCCGTCGCATGTGGCTGTAACGGGTAGTTTGCGTCTGCGCTTGCGCATCACGCGAGAGGCAAAATTTTCTGATATTAAGGGTCTGGATAGGTTGCCTATTTATCTGAAGGGTGACGATCAGATTGCTTCCCATCTATTTGAACTATTACATGCTGGTGCAGTAGCAACAGTGACTGGCGTGCCTGGGCAATTAGCGAACAATCCTCATATCGTAGTCCAGGATGCGTTAGTGCCAGAAGGGTTGCAACCAGAACAAAGTGTATTGCCGTTAGCGTGGAATACCTGGCATGGTCATAATTTGTTGCACGAGTATTTTGCTTGTCCAAGTCGATTTTACTTTTTTTTGCTACAAAATTTAGCACCAGGGCTATCAACAATTCAAGGCAAAGAAGCAGAGATTGTGATCTTGCTAACACGTGATACGCAGGCCTTGCGTGGCTTGGTGGATAAAGATCAGTTTGCTTTATTTTGTACGCCAGTAGTGAATTTGTTCCCGCGACGAACTGATAGGCTCGAGGTCAATACGAGCCAAAATGAGTTTCATTTGTTGCCTGACCGCTCTTGCCCTAGAGATTATGAAGTATTCAGTGTATCGGAAATGGTGGGGCAGCGATCTAAAGGAGATGCCGGCGTGACGTTCAGGCCTATGTTTCAAACGCTGAATCAAGATGAGGGTAACCACGGGCGATATTTTTCATTACGACGAGAACCAAGACGCGAATCGGATTCGTCGCGTAAATACGGCACCCGTACCGCCTACACGGGCACAGAGATTTTTGTCAGTCTGGTTGATCAACACGAAGCGCCATATAGCGAGACGCTACGCTATTTGTCAGTGGAGGCCTTGGTTACTAATCGTGATTTACCCCGCCTCGTGCCACGTAATGGCGTGTCGGATCTGTTTGTGGCAAATTCTATACCCGTGGAAAGTGTTGGGTTAATTCGGCCACCCAGTGCACCGATGCCAGCATTTGCGCAAGGTGAAATGGCGTGGCGCCTGGTACGCCAACTTGGATTTAATTATCTGCCGCTGATGGATATGGATGCCAGGGAGGGTGCGCAGGCATTGCGCGATATGTTGCGTTTGTTTGTGAATACCCAAGATGCGGTTGCTGCGCGTCAGGTCAGTGCCTTGATTGGGAGTCATATCAAACCTGTCACTCAGCGTTTACCCGGAGCTGGGCCTTTGGTTTATGGGCGCGGAGTACAGTGTACGCTCACGGTCGACGAAGAGGGCTTTAGTGGTTCTAGCCCATATCTTTTGGGTGTCGTGTTAGAGCATTATTTGGCGAGGCATGTGGCTATTAACGTATTTACGCAAACCAAGTTGGAGTCGATGCAGCGTGGCATGATTGCCGAGTGGCCAGTGCGCATGGGTACGCGCGGGGTAGTCTGATGGATCAAAAAAAATCTTATTCGCAATACATCAGTGTTGATCCGACCAAGCGCCTTCAGGATTCCCAGACACAGCCATGGAAACATGGTTTTGGTCCATTACTTCGTTACCTGAGCGCGCGTCGACAAGATCAGCCTGTTATTGGCTATGCGCAGCGACCATCGCAAGAAAGTTTTCGCTTAGGACAGCAAGCGAATTTATCGTTCGTGTCGCGCGAAATTGCATCAGTATCGCAGCGCAACGAACAATGGTTAATTAAGTTATTTAGCCTTGGAACGCTCGGCTCCAATGGTGTCTTGCCGCTCCACTTCACAGAATTAGTGCGTGAACGCAGTGAAGCCAAGATGGACAATACCTTGGCTAATTTTTTGGATATGTTTCATCATCGCTGGTTGACGCATATGTACCGTGCATGGGCGCAAGCACAGAGTGCCGCTGGTTTGGATCGTACTGATACTGAAACATTTTCTCGTTATATTGCGCGCATTGGTGGCGATGAACCGGATGAGGTGCAAGAGAGTGCGTTGAGCCCTCATGCGCGCTGGGCATCAGTGGCACATCGTGTCCGCTCGGCGCGTAATCCTGATGGGCTGGTCAGCACATTACAACGGTATTTTGGTGTCAATGTTGCCTTGCGAGAATATTGTTTGGCCTGGATGCCAATTGAAGAGCAAGATCAATGCACATTGGCTAAGGCCGGTATGTCCGCCATGTTAGGACGGGGAGCGATGTTGGGAGAAGTTGTCCCAGACAGGCAAACGCGCTTTCGATTAATCATTGGCCCCCTAAGCCTGAGCTCCTACCTTCGCTTAACGCCCCAATGTCATCAACGCGGAAGTGATATGGAGGCATTGGTCGATTTGGTCCGCGCCTTTATCGGATTTGAATATATTTGGGAAGTCGAGTTGTTGGTGCATGCTGAAGCCGCTCCGCCAGCGCAATTGGGTAATGACGCGCAATTAGGTTGGTCAACCTGGATGGGGGCAAATAGCGATCTAGGTACGCGCACAATCACAGGAATGATATTTGAACCGGAAAATTATATCGCTGTGATGAAAGATAAAAAAAGTAGAACGACTATGCGACAAGCATGAACTGGAACTAGGCATGAAGACATTGCAAAAAATTTATAATAAATTGGTGGGTGGATTCACTTTGACAGAAGCGATTCCTCCACAATTTTTGGAACCTATTTCAGCGGAGGCAACATGCGGTGTTAATTTAGAGTATGACAATGAATTTGCCGTTTTGCGCGCTCGGTTAGAACCACGTATTGAGGTCCAATACGGTAGCTTTACGAATAAGAAAGACGAGCCAGATTGGGGGGAGATAGAACGTGATTGTTGTCGTTTGTTGTTGCGCTCTAAAGACATCACGGTTTTAATCTGGTACGTCCGCTGTCGCACACGGGGCGCCGGCGCAGAGGGCCTTGCACAAGGGTTGGCTGCCTTGTATGGGGTTGTATCGAAGTTTGAGAGGGAAGTTCATCCACAATTACTCATTGATGATTGCATCGATCCAGCCGTTCGTGCTAACGCTTTGGCGGCTTTATGTGATCCAGACGGGCTGTTGAGCGATATTCGCAACATTATCGTTTCCAACAATACTGCCGCAAGGCTTTCCGTGCGCGATGTCGAGCGGGCTCTTGCCGTGCCGCGCTTGCCAAGCGCCATGGAGCCTGAAACTGTTAAACGGCAATTGGCCGATTTATATAGTCGAAAAGGCCTCAGTCTCAACTCACTCTTGTCTGCTGGTGCTTATACGCAGCATATTATTGATTGGGCTAAGAAAAATTTAAAAGAAGACGCACCAGATTTGCAAGCGATTCAGAATTTATTGTCGACGCTGACTGTGTTTTTTCAGGGGGCAAGTGCTATCGATGCCGATGAGCCTGAAAAAAATCACCACAGTGAGGCTGTCGTAACGCAAATTCATCCCCAGATTCGGGTTACTGTCGCCAATACGCTGGTAGAGTCCGCATATCCGATGACGCGCATTAGTCAGGAGCCCACGATGAACACAGATCAGCAGCGCGAGCGAATTCGACAATTGCTCATTGAAACCCGCGTGTGGGTAGAGCAAAATGAACCAAGTAGCCCTGTAGCTATTCTATTAAAGCAAGCCGAGCGAGTATGGGGAAAACGTTTTTCAGAGGTCGCTAATTTCATCCCACCTGATTTGTTGAGAACCTGGGATGAAGATTAAGAGAAAAAAGTAGAATTGAGTCGAACAGGCGTGCGGTTCCCGCAAATTTGCAGTTCAATTGTTGAAGAAAAGCCGTACCTATTTTGTCGGTACGGCTTTTTTTCGGCACTTATTTATTGCTTTTTAATTAACCAGCACGATTAATCAGGAACGTTGTCAGCAAAGGTACTGGACGGCCAGTAGAGCCTTTGGCGGCACCGGATTTCCATGCGGTGCCAGCGATGTCCAGATGTGCCCAGGTGTATTTCTTGGTGAAGCGTTCGAGGAAGCAGGCTGCAGTGATACTGCCGCCTGCTGGGCCGCCGATGTTTGCCATGTCGGCAAAATTGGATTTGAGTTGCTCGTTGTAAGCTTCCTCAATTGGCATGCGCCATGCGGTGTCACCGGTTTGTTTGCCTGCTGCTAATAACTCTGCTGCCAATGCGTCATGTTTGTCGTCGTGGCGAGTGAACAGGCCGCTGTTGTGGTGACCTAAGGAAGTCACACAGGCGCCTGTCAGTGTGGCGACGTCGACGACGGCAGCTGGGTTGAAACGTTCTGCGTAGGTCAGTGCGTCACACAGGATCAGACGGCCTTCGGCATCCGTGTTCAGGATTTCGATGGTTTGGCCTGACATGGAAGTGACGATGTCACCTGGACGCGTTGCTGTGCCTGATGGCATGTTTTCACAACTAGGAACAACCGCGATGACGTTGAGCTTGAGCTTCATTTCGCCAATCGCACGCATCGTACCGATGACGGAGGCTGCACCGCCCATGTCGTATTTCATTTCATCCATGCCAGCGCCTGGCTTCAGGGAGATCCCGCCGGAGTCAAATGTAATACCTTTACCGACCAACACGACAGGTGCGTCTTTCACTTTGCCGCCCATGTGTTTGAGGACGATAAATTTAGGAGGTTCTATCGTGCCATTTGTCACTGACAAGAAGCTGTCCATTTTGAGCGCCTGAAGTTGTTTGCGATCCAGGATCTCTATACCCATCTTGTAATCAGTCGCGATTTTCTTCGCAGTATTGGCTAAATACGTCGGTGTGCAAATGTTAGGTGGTAAATTGCCTAATTGTTTGGTTAAATCCACGCCATTGGCCAAAGCGACGCTTTGCGCTAGTGCAGATTTAGCCAATGTGACCTCAGTACTGGCAACGGTAATTGCCACTTTTTTAACGCCAGAAGTTGTTGTTTCTTTTTTGCTCTTTAAGCCGTCAGCGCGAAAAATACTTTCGCGGAATGCAAGAACTGCGGTACGGACTGACGAGGAAATATCGCGGTCTTTGATGTTCGGTAAGGCTAATACGGCATCGTTTGAGCCGAGGTTGAGCAGATTGCGCGCAGCAGCATTTACTGCTTGCTGGTAAGCTTTTTCTGTTATTGTGCTGCTTTCTTCTCCTAAGCCGACTAATAATACCCGTTCAGCAGCGATATCAGCGATGTTGCGCAGCAATAAGGAAGAGCCGATTTTGCCAGAAATATCACCTGATTTCACTGCGGCAGTGATGGCGCCGTGCTGGTCTAAACCAGCAGCTGCGGCAGAAAGTTTTTTATTTTCGAATACACCAACTACAATACAGCCTGTTTTAATGGCCTTGTGGGCAGTTGAGGCACTTTTTGCGTCGATTGTTTTTATGCTAAAGTCCACGTATTACTCCTCTTGGTAAGTCTCGTAAAAGAGACATTATAATCCTTCTCATGATTTTTCAACGTGCGCTTCGTCGTGAATTGCTCAGTGCCGCAGGCGCAGTCTTCACAACCTTGTTTACCATCACCATTACAGTGATGCTAATTAAAATTCTCGGCCAGGCCGCTGGCGGCAAAGTTGCGTCCAGCGATGTGGTGGCTCTGATTGGCTTTACTTCGCTGATGTATTTGCCAGTTCTCTTAATTTTGACAGGTTTTATCGCCGTGCTGCTGGTTGTAACGCGTTCTTATCAGGATTCAGAAATGGTGGTGTGGTTTTCTTCTGGTCTGAGTCTGACGGAATGGGTGCAGCCAGTGCTGAGGTTTGGTGCGCCTTTGATTATCTTAACGGCCTTGCTTAGTTTTATTGTGACGCCATGGGCAAGTCAACAAAGCTCAGAATTCAGGGAGCGTTACGATAAACGGTCTGATATTGCTAAGGTGTCACCAGGTAAATTTCAGGAGTCTTCATCATCGAATAGAATTTTTTTCGTTGAGGAGGTGATGGGCGATTTAAGTAAGGTGCAAAATATTTTCATCAATACGATTCATGACGGGCGTTCGAGCATTGTTGTTGCGAAGGAGGGCGTCATTGAGATTGATAAGTTTGGTGACAAATTTCTAGTCATGAGCAAAGGCAGTCGCTATGACGGTTTGCCGACGGCACCGGATTTTCAGATGATGCAGTTTGATAAGTATGGGGTGTTAGTTTCTAGTCAGAATGGGGCGGTGGTTGGAGATAATTCGGCGAAATCGATGCCTTTGAAACTTTTGTTACAAAACATGGATCCAGTAAAAAAAGCAGAATTGTTGTGGCGAATTTCGTTACCACTGATGTGTGCATTACTGATGGTAGCTGCTATTCCGCTCGGTTTCGTGAATCCGCGTGTGGGCCGATCGGCAAATCTCATCGTTGCTCTGTTATCAGTCATTATTTATCTTAATGTCGTCAATATTTCTCAGGCAACCGTCTCACAGGGGCGAAGTGAGTTTTCTACCACGTGGTGGCCGGTTCACTTGATGGTGTTGTTAGCGGTGATTGCATTGTTTGCGTGGCGCTTAAAGGTCAATAGCCGCTGGCATCCGTTGGTATTGTGGTCTAGATGTAAAGCTTGCTTACGTAGAAAAGAAAAATTAGCATGAAAATTTTGCAGAGGTATTTTGGCACCGAAATTATTCGTGCAGTCTTTTTTGTGATGTTGGCGTTGTTGGCATTGTTTTCCTTTTTTGATTTGATGGGTGAGTTGCCATCAGTGAATAAAGGAGGCTACAAAATTCAGCATGCTATTTGGTATGTCTTCTTGGGCTTACCGGGTTATGTGTATGAGTTTATGCCCATCGCGGTGTTGATTGGGACGATCTATGTACTTTCCCAGTTTGCTTCAAATTCAGAGTTTACGATTATGCGTGCCGCAAGTATGTCAACGCTGATGGCGGCCAATATCTTGATTAAAATTGGCCTGATATTTGTCGTATTGACCTTCGTATTTGGCGAGTTGATCGCGCCAAATACGAGCAAACTGGCGGAATCTATGAAGCTCACGGCGTTGGGTGCTACCGAAGCTCAGGAGTTTAGAACGGGATTGTGGACCAAAGATTTGATTCGCGAAAATGGTTTGCAAGGTGAGATTATCGGTTCGCGCTTCCTCAATGTCAGGGAAATCCTGCCAAATCATCAGCTTAATCAAGTCAAATTGTATGAGTTCGATAAAAATTTTCATTTGACCCGCGAGGTCGCCGCAAAAAATGCATCGTATCAGGGTAAAAACATCTGGCGTCTATTTGACGTGACGCAGACGTCGTTCCCGATGACGTTGTCCTCCGAAGATATTACAAACGTCAAGAGTCAACAATCGAGTGCACTGGATGTTGTGTCTGAAGTCACACCAGACATCTTGTCGGTGTTATTTGCGGATCCTGACAGGATGTCGGCAATTGATCTGGCCTCGTTTACTCGGCATCTGGCTGAAAATAAACAAGATAGTGAACGGTATCTGATCGCGTTTTGGAAAAAAATCACGTATCCATTTGCGACACTGGTAATGATGGCGCTTGCTTTGCCGTTTGCATATCTACATGTTCGTAGCGGCGGCACAAGCTTAAAAATTTTTAGTGGCATTATGATAGGGATGGTGTTTTACCTGATTAATTCCCTGTTTTCACATTTGGGGATGCTCAACACCTGGCCGCCGGTTTTCACTGCGCTGGTGCCGAGTTTCATATTTTTGGGGCTTGCAATGTTAGGCCTGCGTTACGTAGAAAGAAATTAATGAGTAAAGAATCTGCTTTGATCTTGTTTGCCCATGGTGCTCGCGACCCCCGCTGGGCGGCACCTTTTCAGCGTTTGCAAAAAATGACGCAACTGAGCCTGCCTGATTGCGCAGTAGAGTTGGCTTTTCTGGAGTTTATGACGCCTTCATTGCCTGATTTGGTTGCTGGATTGGTAGAGCAAGGTTGCCTGACAGTGACGGTGTCTCCGATTTTTTTAGGACAGGGCGGTCATGTACTACGTGATTTGCCGCTGTTACTGGATGAATTGCGAACTAGCTACCCAGCACTAGACATTAAGTTGGCGACAGCAGTCGGTGAAGAAGAAACGGTATTGCAGGCGATTCGTGATTACTGTATCAGTTTAGTCTGATCGTTTTCATCCCTCCACTCGATTCTGTTGACTTTTTTTATTTTCAGCCTTTTGTTTCATTAGGCGAATTCTAGGATGAAGTGCAATTTATGAACGGTACCGGTTAATGAGGGCAAGATGCGATAGCATTTGTGCCTTTTTGACCGGCCAGTCGAAATTGCATAATGAACTACACACATCTCACCCAA
>NZ_JBMPPD010000059.1:0-11929 GCF_049339825.1 Undibacterium sp. RuRC25W
CGCAATTCGTTCCCATTGATCATCTCTCAACATCAGTCGCAGCATCGTTTCATTCTTTAAAATCTAGAATGTAAACACACTTCGGGAAAAGTTAACAGCTTTTTATATGTCAACACGCCCTAATTTATCACTATTGATAATTGTTATTAATAATCAACTCCACTCAGTTGAACCACACCAAGTTGATCACCACTAAGGTATCATAAGTGATCATCCATAAATGCTGTCACCGCGCAACGAGCGCAGGTGAGATTCATTTTTTATAAAATCAAACTGGTACGACGATGCTGCCACGTTATTCTGCATTAATTTCGGTATCTTTTTTGGTCATGTTGAGTGCTTGTGACCGTTTAGGGATTGCTGATCCAGCCAAAGAAGCCGCGCAAAAAGAGTCGGATGCGCGGGCGACTGGTAGCGCATGCCGGCATGCCGGACGCGCGATTGAAGATTGCTATGCCTTAAATCCCGATGCCGCTAGAGCCTCGATTTTTGCTGGCTGGAAAGAAATGAACGACTATATGCGTGAAAACAAAATAGAAGTCGTCAAACCTGAATTGCCGCCCCGTACGGAGTCGGAGGCTGACGATGCCAGTGCGTCAGCATCAGCTTCGGCATCGGAGTCAGCTTCGGCTTCTGCCTCGGCTAAATCAAAAAAATAAACCCAGATGCCATTCCATGTACGCACCATGCGAGAAGCCGATCTGGCGGCGGTTTACGCCGTTCAGGTCCTTGCCTATGATGATATGGTGGAAAGTCTCGACGTCCTGCGTTCGCGCTTGCTGACGGCGCCGGATACGGCATGGGTCGCGGAGAACAGAGACGGCATCGGCGCTTACTTGGTCGCTTATCCTTCGCAGCGAGGTAAAATTTCGCCCTTAGGTAGCGATTTTGAGTTAGCTCCCGTGGCCAACGCGTTATACATTCATGATTTGGCAGTCGCGCCAAGAATGGCCGGACGAGGTGTGGCTGGCGCTTTAGTACAACAAGCGTTGTCCTATGCGTTAAGCCAGCAGCTTGCGTATGTTTGTCTGGTTTCCGTTCAGGATAGCCTTGTATTCTGGAATAAGCTGGGTTTTGCGGAGGACCAAGAACTCAGTTCGGAACAGGCGTCCATGCTGCTGACCTATTCCGGACCGGCTTACTATTGCACGAAAAACTTATAAACCGTCAGGAAAATTTTTTGGCGTTATTCAGCGCTCTTAGACTTATCAGAATTCGCTGATTGCTCATCTTGATCAGCCTTCTTGCCAGCATGGTGTATTTTTTTATAAATCACTTTTTTGCTGCCGCCTTCGCAAACCCCCACGACCCGTAAGCTGCTTTTAGTGTCTTTGGAAACGACGTTGAGTGAATAGTCCGTTACTTCTTTATGTTCCAGTTTGGTGTTGATTTTATTCATGATGTTGTCACAAGAGGTGACTGCGGCCCAACCCGAAGTCGCGCTTAACATCAAACTTAATCCCATGTTCGTTATTAATACTCGCTTATACATGTTGTCTTCTCCTTTTCAGTGGATGGTTTGCTGCTGTTCAAACTGACTGACATCGGCGTTTAAGCCTTTTGAACTGAACATCGTTGGCAACCGGAGCATGTCGCAAATTGAATGGGCTGCTCCCGCATCGTCGACAATCAGCTTTTTGGTGTTACCACGATGTGCTGTGAGTGATGCTGCAGGGCGTACCCTGCTGGTACTAGAAATAGACGAAAAAAATGCTTATTAGAAAGAAAAAAAGTGTCTGATCATGGTACTTTCTCATTTGTTGGTGATCAACATGAACCGAACAACCTCTTTGATGCGAGGATATTGTTTAAAAGCTTGTACGATCTCAATCTTTGAGTAATATTTTCTTAGCAGTGTTTTCATGTCCCGTTTTTATTGCGGCGAATAAATAAAGAGATTGTTTGTAAACATACTGGTATTTCTATTAATTGACAATTTATCTAATAAAATAAATTTCTTTATGGGAATATGTGTTGTGTATTTTACTTCGTTTGATGGAAATAAATAGTAATGATGAGATTTGCTGCATCACATGCCAGTCGCATTGCCAAGACGCTAGTGATTTGTCTTATTGCTGCAATATTGCTGGCAGCAGGTGCTTTTATCTGGACTCTCAGGGTCCAGGAAATTCACAAATGGGAAAAACAAACCGAGACCTTTAGTATTGTGCTGGCAGAAAATACCAGCCAGCAAATGGATTTTGGTTACACAGCGTTGTCCAATATTGCCGACCGCATTGAGGACCACTGGAGTGTCAGTGCTGACTATTTGTCAAAGCAGCTCGGTACCAACGATTTTCATCAGTTTCTGAAAGAAAAGGTCGCCCTATTCCCTGCGATTGAAGTGATTTCCGTTCTGGATGTGGACGGTAATGTGATCAGCACGTCGCGCGATTTTCCAGCGCCGACGTACAACCTCGGAGAGCGCGATTATTTTCAGGTTCAACGTAATAACGTCACACAAAAAGTGTATTTGAGCAACCCAGTGCGTAGCAAAACAACAGGGCACTGGCTCTTTTTTCTTAGCCACCGTTTGACCGGTAGTGATGGCGAATTTATTGGCGCGGTCATTCTTGGTATTTCTCCGGATTTTTATTCACGGTTTTATAAAAAACTGAGTTCAGATGGTCATGCTGCGATCAGTCTGATGCGTGATGACTTTACATATCTTGCGCAGTGGCCTGAACGAAAAGAAGAAATCGGACATGCAGATTTGACCGGCAGTGCTTATCGTCTTGTGAAAGAGATGAATCAACGATCTGGGGTATTAATTACTAACGGTGCTGCGTCGTCCGGACAATATGATGCGCCCAAACGTATGGAGGCGATACAAACGCTCGACAAATATCCATTGATTCTTAATTTTTCGATTGACGAGGACCTATACCTCGCTGACTGGTGGAAAATGAGTACCGCGGTTGTCATTGTTGCACTCTCCGCCACGGCGGTTCTGGCGGCTTCCTTTCGCATCCTGATTCGCTTATTTTTACTACGCGAGAGGGATATGCGAGTGATGACGGAACTCAAACGCGAAGCGGACCTGATTAACCGCAATCAAGCAGGTTTGTTGAATAGTTTGACGGAGCAACAAAGTGCATTGAAAGAGTCTTCTGATCGGTTACAAGCGATTTTTCAAAATGCCGTGGATGGCATTGTCATGATTGATGAAAGCGGGACGATCGAGGCGTTGAATCCAGCGGCGGCCTTAATTTACCGCTACTCAGAAGCAGAAGTGATCGGCAAAAATAACCAGTTATTATCACCACAAGGGCAGCCAGGACTAATGGAGCTGGTGATGACCAGACGCGAGTTTTTAAAGACAGGTCGTTTGCGTTTGGAAATAGAACGCGTCCGTAAAGGTGGGGATTTGTTTCCTGCAGAATTAGCAATCAGCGAATATTTCCTCGCCGGTAAACGCAAACTTATCGTCTTTGTCAGAGATATTTCAGAGCGCCGGAAAATTGAACGGATGAAGAATGAATTTATTTCGACGGTTAGCCATGAATTACGCACACCGCTGACCGCCATCCGTGGTGCGCTGGGGCTATTAATCGGAGGTGCGATGGGGGTGTTGCCCGAGAAGATATTGCCCTTGATGTCGATGGCACATAAAAATAGTATTAGTCTGACGCGCCTTATTAATGATTTACTCGATATTCAAAAAATCGAAGCCGGAAAAATGGACTTTATGATAGAGCGACTTAATCTCTATCAGTTACTGCAATCGGCGGTGCAAAGTAATCAAGGGTTAGCAACAGAGTTAGCAGTGACGGTCAGTGTGATTGATGAAAATCACATTGCCAAGTCGCATGCAATTCAGGTCGATCAGGGACGTTTTCAGCAAGTGATGGCGAATTTGATTTCGAATGCATGTAAATATTCACCCGAGGGTGGTGCCGTTACTTTGTCTACCAGTTTGTTACCGAATGATCAAATCAGAGTGGCAGTCGCCGATCAGGGAATTGGTGTGCCGGATAACTTCAAGGACCGCATTTTCCAGAAATTTTCTCAGGCTGACTCCTCAGATACGCGAGCTAAAGGAGGAACCGGGCTGGGGCTGGCGATTTCTAAAGTGATTATTCAGCAAATGCAAGGTGAAATCGGCTTTTATAACCGTTCTGCTGAAGAGAGTGGTGGCGCGGTTTTTTATCTGGATTTACCGCTGGCGGTGACTAAAGATCTTGCTTAACTCTACATATCAAACATCTGCGAAAATCTTTGCCTACGATGCAAACATGCCGGCGCAACATGGAGATGGGTTTGCTGCGGTGTCGCCACTGTTGGGTTAGATTAATCCTAGATCTCGTGATTTGACGCCGCTAAATACGGTATTGATTTGTTGGTTATTGAGGCCGTAAATACGACTGAACAAACCACCAAGCACCGCGCGATACTCATTTAACACCGGAAAATCGCGGTTTTGAAACAACTGCCCAGCATTAACTTTTGTTTGCTCGCCAACGATTTGCCCACCTTTCGTACCACCGCCGAGCACCCAGTAAACGCTGCCGTGACCGTGGTCAGTGCCTCGCTTGCCGTTTTCTCGGAAAGTACGACCAAACTCACTGATGACCACCACAGTCGTGTTTTGCCAGGCGTCACCCATTTCATTTTTATAGGTAGCAAGTCCGCGTCCGAGTTCTTCAAACTTGCCTGCCAGTGCACCTTTGGCACCGCCTTGGTCGACGTGCGTATCCCAGCCCCCGACGTCAATAAAGCCAAGGCTGTATTTTTCACGCATCATTTTGGCAATGCGCTTGGCTTCAAGGGTAAAGCCTTTGGTGGTAATGGCGTCGCGATTGGCCGCATTCATTTCGTCCTGCATTTCCATTGCAATATCCTGCCGCACCGCAAACCCTTCGCTCACCTGCTGCGCTAGACCTGTTTTGCCATACATTTTTTGAATGATATCGCTCTGGCGTGTATCCACGCTGGATTTGGATAGGCTGCGTAAAGAGGTGTTGCCAACGCTGGCCGTACCTTGCATTGAAATAGGTAACTGATCGGTGAATGCCATTGCTGGAACGCCTTTGCCATCGTTGATGACAGTTGCCAGACGATTCATAAAACCCGAATGATAGTTCCGTGAGGTATTGAGTGGTTGTCCAAGTTCTATCGTATCCTGCGTCTCAAAATGGCTGCGCGTAAGATCATCTGTGCCAGCAAATGGGATGAACGCGACCTCGCCATTTTTATACATCGGATAAATCGACTCTCGTAATGCAGGATGCAGGCCCCAGTCGGCATTGAGCTCAAGCGCTGATTGTGGATTGTCGCTGGGGCGAGCAATCGCAATGTTCGGTCGTGACTCGTAATAAAAACTACTAGATGTCGGTATCAATAGGTTGCACGCATCATAGCCACCGCGCAAAAACACCAGCAAGAAGCGATTCTGCGTTGCTGGTGCCGCCAGTGCATTGCTGCAATAGCCTGTCGCAGGCAAAACGCTCATCGCCAATAGAGATTTGAGTAGGTCACGGCGGTGCATGATGTTTCCTTCTGGCGGGCAAAATGAGTGATTAACGTCGCATCATTTCAGGTGAGGCGAGGAAGAAAATATTCCATTCGTTGGGAGATTTGGCTTGTTTTAAGGCATTGCGAGTTTCTGGACTGAATGTCCCGCTCATGGTCTTTGCATACATCGAGCTTGCCAACGCGGGTGCCGGTGGTTTATCCGTCAACGTCATATTGTCGACTTTGAACAAACCTGGTGTTCCAAACGCCATAGCGCGGGCAATATCAAAGCGTACATTCATTTGCCCAGGGCTGGCCCAAGCACTTTCGTCCATCGCATAGCCATCCGGTGTCGGATGACCGTTGAATGGTTGTCCCATCATATTGAGCCAATTGAGCATTGGGCCAGTATTTACAATATAGCTGCCATCGTAGGCGAGTCGGACGACACTGACGGCGTAATGCAAGGGGTCTTTGAACTTATGACCAAGCGAGGCAATAAATTCCGGTGAGTCAAACATGGTTCTCAGCGTTACTGGGATGTTTCCATCGCTTTGTAGAAAGCTGTTGGCCATGCTTTGTATCAGTGCATCGGATGGATTATCAGACACAAAATAGGTCGCCAGTTTTTTGCTGATGTAATGCGCCGTCGCTGGTTGGCGGGTTAGCATGTTCAATACATCTTCCATTTCATTCAGACCACGTCCATGAATAGTGTTTCCTAGAAACTGTTTGTCACCAAAATCATGACGTTGCGGGTTAAATTCAAACAGCCCCCGACGTAAATACAAGTGGCTGAGTTCGGGTTTGATTTTTGGAGGCGTGCCCGACAGGTTGACGCCGATACCGGTCAGTACACGCGCAAGTTCCTGTACATCTTTCTGAGAGTAGCCACTGTTGACACCCATGGTGTGCAATTCCATGATTTCGCGCGCATAGTTCTCATTGATATGGCCAAAGGCGTTATATTCGTTGTCGAGATAGCGCTGCATAGCGGGGTGATAGGCCGTCGCGCGCAGTAAATCGCGGAAGTTGCCAAGCGCATTCGGACGAATCGCATTTTCTTCAAAATCACCCAATATCGCCCGGATATTGTGTTTGCCGCTATGAATATTGAAGTGATTCATCCAGAACCAGGTCATTTGCTCTTGTAACTGGTTCGGTGAATAAATATCGCGCAACAAGGAGCGGGTCGCGGACTCGCGGTAGAGGCGGTTTAATTCCTGCTGATATGCTTTTCGCAGACTGTCATCAACACCTTTTTGCTGGTCTGCCTCGATCCGTTGTGCCTCCAATTTATGGATTAATTCTTCCATCGACAATTGGGTAATCGTCATGCTGTTGATCTGCGCCTGAATGACGTTGGGTACCACGCTACCGCGCGCGCGCAGTTGCTGATCCAGATAGCGGTCCATATTCACCGATTGCAATTGTTGATCGGATGTGAAATTGCTACCAAAAGTCAGGCGGTTTAATAACTGGCTTGGATTGACATTGGCTTTAGACAGCGTGTTGCCGATTGGAGGCAATGTCTTAACGTAATCATTCCTAGAATCTGGCCGTGTAGAAGACGAGCCGCACGCACTCAGTAGGCAAATCAGCGCGGCACCAGCAAGCCGTTGTATTGATAGAGAGCTAAACATGGACAGTCTGTACTCCGGTCACATTCAAAGCATATGAGGATACAACGAATCACCCTGAAAAGAGATGACCGCGACAGACCGTGGCTATGTATTTTTTTGTATATGAGCTCAACATGAGCAGAAAATTCAGATGTCGTTACTATCGTCGCTCTGACTATCATCCAGTGCAGAGGTCTGATCTTGGGCCTGATCAAAGTAACCAGAGATCAACCCGCTATCGCCTTGGCCACTGGCAGCAGTATTCAAATTGTCACCCGATAAGTTGTTATTCAAATTTGAATTAAACCGCTGATGTTCGTTACCGCCCATCATATGGCTGATTCCTTCGTACAAGAACGCACCCGCTGCAACGCCAGCTGCTGTCGAGGCAACGGTACCCAGAACGCTGCCGGTATTGCCACCAAAAAATCCTGACGAAGCAGGTTGCGCATATTGCACCGGTTGCATTGGCGCGCTCGCAACCGTAGGGTAAGCTGCTAAAGGTACACCCGTGACCGAGGTCGCACCGGACGGGTAGTCGCTCGTGTTACGGGCTGGTGGCACATTGAGTGCTCTGCTCGGCGCGCTATTACCCCAGCCGCTGACGGCAGGGTCAAGGAAATTGGAGGATGTGCCAGATTGATTTGCAGTCAGTGCGGCATTTAATGCTTTTTGTTCACGTAAATCAGCCTGCAAACTAGCAATCTGGCTATTCGCATTTGCCATTGCTTGATCCAGCAGTAGCGCGCGCTGCACTAACAAGTAACTTGCGTCGGCTTGCTTGCTGATGGCCGCATTGATCATTTGCAAGGCCAGCGGATCTTTATTAACGCCTTGAACCTGCACCAGTTGATCTAGAAAATTTTGCAATATCTGGATTTCTTGCGGTGACATCATTTTCTCCTGAGGTAAACATGACGGTTCCTATCTGGTCACGCTCTATCAAATTTCAATGCTTGTCCCGACAACATATTGAGTCAACATCTGTTCAGTGCTCTCTAAGTGCCAGTCTGTACTGAATGGCTTGAGCAACGTTGGGGGAAATGATTGGGACTGTTGGGGGCATTTTGTCGAACTGGTCTAGTTAATGTCTCAATATTGTTAACACAGGACAGGAAAGGAACGGTATTGCATGCGCATATTCAAACTGAACCAGTATCGGAAACTTTACTTCAGCGATGCGTTTGAAATTATCTGTATTGAAAGCATTTCATGTAAATGAAAAATATATCATTGATAACATTTCTATCTCGATAGCAATGTAAATGAGTTCATAAATTTATTTAGATCGGCTTAGAAAGTCGCTTGGGAGACGATTGATATCAGCACCAAATATGAGCGATATCGATATCAAAGTGATTTTGATAAGATCAACTTCATTCCTTCCCAGGGATTTTTTATGACAGTTTCGGTTATCGGGACTGTTATCTTTTTTATAAAAACATTAAATAAATGTTAATTTTAGGCTGAAATTAAGTTAAAGATCCCTTTTCACACAAAAAATGGCTTTTAAAAATAAAAGTATTAAACAAAACTAAATTGTTGATGCGATTAATTTTAGCGTACTAAGATTTATTAATATTTATACAAACTTCAGTTTAAGTTGATCAATATTTATCATCATTAGCGATAAGAAAAGTTGATTGCATACGTATGTCCGAAGAGTCTTCGTTATTTCGTCGTGAGGTGACTGCAGCACAAAGTCAGCAATGGATGGGCGCGATACGTTTAGCTCAGCCGATCTCTGCTTGGCTCATCGCTCTTGTTGCAGCGTTCATTACGATGGCACTCGTTAGCTTCATTTATTTCGGTAGCATGACGAAGAAAGCACGTATTACAGGCATCACCTCCCCCGAAGGTGGCAGCATCAGTCTAATGGTGACCAATGCCGGTGTCATCAAACACCAACTAGTTAAAGAAGGTGACGCGGTACGTGCCGGCCAGACTTTATTTGAGCTGGTGACAGAACACAATAATGGTCAAGGTGAATTGTCTGAGCTAGTTGCACAACAGCTGCAAGCCCGTCAACAAAGTCTCGAAACCGAACAACGTCAACGCCTTCAGCAAACAAATGAAAAGAAGCAGGCGATCCAATTACACCTACGTAATCTGGAAACTGAGGCAACACAGCTTGATCAAGAAATCACTCTTGCAGAGCGTCGCCATAATTTAGCGCAAGAAAGTCTGAGTAAATTTCAACGCCTGCAAACGAGTGGGTATGTGTCAGAGGCGCAGACACAACAAAAGCAAGAAGACCTCATCGATATCGATACGCGTTTGTCTTCGCTTCAACGCAATAAACTACAACTGACAGCTAATCAATTAGCACTTAAAGCTGAATACGCGGATTTAACCAACAGTCTTGCCAATGATCAGGCGCAACTTGACCGTAGCCTTGCTAGTCTTCAGCAAGAAATGGTGGAGAACAGCAACCGTAAAGCGAACTTCATTACAGCACCGGAAGCCGGCATCGTCACGACGATTAATTTTCAGCCCGGGCAATCTATTGCCGCCGGTCAAAGCCTCGCTACGTTGATTCCTCATCAAGCACAGCTCGAAGCGCAATTGTATGCGCCAAGTCATTCTGCAGGGTTTGTCAGTCCTGGACAAACGGTCTTGATTCGTTATCAGGCCTTTCCTTATCAAAAATTTGGTCTGCAAAAAGGCACAGTCATCGATGTCAGTAAAACCCCTTTTGCGCCGAGTGAATTACCTCCCAATTTGGCAAGCACGATCCTTAGTAATGCCCAACAGAACATTCAAGGATTTAACAGTAATGAGGCGCTATACAGAATTAAGGTAAAGCTGGATAAACAGAACATTGAAGCGTATGGACAAATTCAGGCATTGAAACCAGGCATGACCTTAGAGGCTGATGTCTTGCAAGACAGTAGAAAAATCTGGGAATGGGTGTTAGAGCCGGTACTAGCAGTAGCTAACAGAACGACCTGAAATTTAGCAAAGAAGATCAATAAAAATCAAGAGAGTAAAGAATTCGAACACTGAGCAGAAAAGCAAGTGCCATTCTGCTCAGGTCGAAAAACCGTTCAAGGTGGTCAAGACCGAGAACGGTGGTAGTACAGTTTATTCACATAGGGTGAATGGGCTTAATTTAACATATTTATGGTTAGGAAATATCATGAAGATGATTACAGATTTGGCAGTTTTAGAAGCAGTTAGTGGTGGCGTGGCTGTTGAGGATTATGAACAATTGCAATTGCAATTGGATGAAGGTGGTGGTGGTGGCGGTGGAGGCGGAGGCGGTAGTTACGCTCTATCTAGTTCGGATGCAGCTGCGTTATATAGTAATTCTGGATATGGCAGTACTGGCAGTCCAAATACAGTAACAATATCCGGAAGTATTGGACCAATCAGCGCATCTGTAACTGTTAACCCGGGGGCTTTGACGGGATGCGTAATTGCCAGTCAAGCAATTGGCGCAACGGCAGGTGTTCTAACAGAAAATCCGATTGTTTACCGTGTTACAAGTATGGGATTGAGTTCGCTATGCAATAGTGGTGCTGGATCAATTAAAACTAGCTTTAAATACAACAATTTGCCTTAAATATTTTACACAAAGTTAGTACTGAATTAGTTAATGTGATATTTAGATTTATCACAAATTGATTTGTTGGTAAGCCATTAGATGATGGCTCATTTATCGTTATTTAATGGCTTACTTTCTATAAAAATTATTGGCTGCTTAAAATGAAAATTAATAGAAGTGAGTTTTTATCTAACAAGAAAACAGTTTTATGGTTTTCTTTTTTAATCTTTATTGCGTTAGTTTTATTTTTAATTTGCAGTTTCGAAGTCATTTCATTTAACTATTTACTGGTTTATTTTTCAGCATTGCCGACATACATTATTTTTATTTTTAACGATGAAGGATTTTACCGTCAAAAAAAATTTTTTAATGACCATAAAATTAAATTAATAATTCTTTGTGTTATTTCATTATTTAGTTGTGTGTTTTTTCATTACCCTTTGCTAAGTTGGCCGTTTGTCTTTATTTCTCTAGAATTTTTTCTATTATTTTTTTATGGTATGTAGAACACCTATGATAAAAAATAAAACAACGTTCAACGGTCTATTATTTTTTGCATTATTTTTAACAGTAATAGCAACTCAAAAATACGCATATGCAAATGATACGCAATACCCACTTTTCAAAGTTTCAAAAGATGGAGTTTCATTTTGGCTTGTTGGTTCCATGCATACTGGTAACAAAGAAATAATCAATGACGAAAAATTAAATTCAATCATTGATGCGGGAATTGGTGTTTGTCTTGAATACAATCCTAACGATCGCGAAGGCAATAGCAAGGTTGGGAAAGTTGTATATTACAATCCACCAAATATTACTCTTGAAAAACGCCTAGACTCTGATCTTTACAAAGCAGTAAGTAAAATTTTTTTACAACTTTTTTCTTCGAATTCAGATTTTGAAGATATGTCGCCATATTCAGTAGCTAATCTATTAGAAAATATTAATTTATATAATAAAGTGGGATTAGATTCATTCACAAGTTCTCAATCAATCGATCACTACATCGTAAATCGGGCAAAAACGTCAAATATTAAAATATTAGGCCTAGAAAAAACTGAACAACTTTCCGAAAGATTCTTGGCAATAACAGAGGACGAGTGGAATATTTATGTAAAAGGTTATCTTGAAATGTTCTTTTGTGAATTATGCTCCAAAAATTATTTTGGCCATATACGATCTGAGCTTCCCTCGATAATTAGTTCACCATCAGGTGAATGTCATGCAGCGAGATTCTCTTGATTTTGTTTCTTCATCCAGTCTTCCAGATATTGAACGGGAGAGCGGTAACCTAATGTCGAATGCT
>NZ_JBMPPD010000060.1:0-10295 GCF_049339825.1 Undibacterium sp. RuRC25W
GGTGAGATGTGTGTAGTTCATTATGCAATTTCGACTGGCCGGTCAAAAAGGCACAAATGCTATCGCATCTTGCCCTCATTAACCGGTACCGTTCATAAATTGCACTTCATCCTAGAATTCGCCTAATTATTGAACCCTCCTCATCAACGAAAGGCATTGCCCATGGATAACTCCTCGCCCTACGTCCCACCTAAAGTATGGACCCCGAACAGTGACCCCGCCGGACGCTTCGCAAAAATTAATCGCCCCGTCGCTGGTCCGACTCATACGAAGGAATTGCCTGTCGGCCGTCATCCTTTTCAACTTTACTCTCTTGGTACACCTAACGGCGTCAAGGTGACGGTGTTGCTCGAAGAATTGCTGGAGGCAGGTCATGCTGGCGCTGAGTACGATGCGTGGCTTATCAATATCAGTGAAGGTCAGCAATTCAGTACGGGGTTCACAGAAATCAATCCAAATTCTAAGATCCCAGCATTGGTTGATCACAGTGGCTCAACGCCTGTTCGGATATTTGAGTCTGGCGCGATCATGATGCATCTCGCTGAGAAATTTAGTGCATTTTTACCTGCGGATAGCGCAGCAAGGGCGGAGTGTTTATCTTGGTTGTTCTGGCAAGTAGGCAGTGCACCATTTCTGGGTGGTGGGTTTGGTCACTTTTATGCCTATGCGCCAACCAAAATTGAATACGCGATCGACCGCTATGCGATGGAAGTTAAACGGCAAATGGATGTCCTTGATCGACGACTGGCAGAAAGTCAATTCGTTGCTGGTGATACCTATACGATTGCCGATATGGCGATCTGGCCGTGGTACGGCACAATGGCCAAAGGTCAGTTATACGAAGCGGGTGAGTTTTTGCAAGTCCATGAATATACCCATGTATTGCGATGGACAAATGAGATTGCACAACGCCCAGCGGTCAAGCGGGGGCGTATGGTGAACCGCGTTTTTGGTGATCTTGCAAGCCAATTACATGAGCGCCACGATGCCAGCGATTTTGAGACAAAAACGCAGGATAAAATCAGCAAATCAGCGTAATCAGTGATCAGCAAGAATCAACAAAATAAAAGTAAACTCAATCAACGGAGGAAGACATCATGATTACTTTTTACGATTGTAGTACCGCACCTAGTCCTCGTCGTGCGCGTATTCTGCTAGCCGAGAAAGGTGTTGCTCACGATACAGTGCAGGTCGATTTACGGACGGGTGAGCAACTCAGCGACGCATTCAGACAGATCAATCCGGCATGTACCGTACCTGCTTTAAAAACGGAGAGTGGCCTGGTATTAACCGATAACGCTGCAATCGCCGCTTATCTTGAGGCGCAATTCCCGGCGCTGCCACTGTTTGGTATGACGCCAGAAGAAAAAGCTGAAATAGCAAGTTGGAACTGGCGGGTTGAATTTGAAGGATTGCTGGCGATTGCGGAAGCCTTGCGTAACAGTTCACCGGCCATGAAAGATCGTGCGTTACCGGGGCCTGTGAATTATCCCCAGATTCCTGAGCTGGCACAACGGGGACTTGCGCGCGTCCAGCAATTCTTTCTGACATTAAACGAACGTCTTGCTGGCCGTGACTATATCGCCACTGATCGGTTTAGTATCGTTGATATCACCGCCGTAGTGACAGTTGATTTTGCGCGCGTCGTTAAAGTTAAAGTGGATGAGCAGTACCCGCATTTGCAGCGCTGGCGTGCGGCGATGGCGCAGCGGGTGAGTATGTCGTTGTAACATTGGCTGAGCCACGTCAGTCAGGGCGCCGTCTTCTCCCAGTCAACGTTGGTGAAGACGGCGTTCTTATTCTGGAACGCATAAGCGCGCCCGATAATCGCCGGGCGAACACGATAAGCGTTTCTGGAAAATACGTCGCATTTGGTCATCACTTGAAAATCCGCAGCGCCTTGCAATTGTCTTCACAGGTACCTTTGCGTCAGCATTGCTTGCCAAGAGCTGACAGGCAAATTCAACCCGGGCTGCTTCAATAAATTCGAGTGTGCTCACGCCGACTTCTTGGTGAAATAGGCGACTGAAATTGCGCAAGCTCATCCCCGCCATGTTGGCTAATTGTGATACAGGAAGACGCTGATGCAAATTAACCAAAATCCATTCCTGTAACTCACGGATATTGGTCTGCGCTGTTTTCTGGCTGAGTAAGTGTGTACTAAACTGTGACTGACCACCAGGGCGCTTAAGGTAGACCACCATATCACTCGCTACTTCCAATGCTAAGGCATGACCACAATCCGTCTCGACAAACGCCAGTGCGAGATCGATTCCGGCTGTTACTCCCGCTGATGTCCAGAGGTTGCCATTACGGATAAAAATGGCATCTGCATCGACTTGAATTGCAGGAAAGTCCTGTTCTAACTGGTCAGCGACACTCCAGTGTGTCGTCGCTTTCTTTCCATCAAGCACCCCAGCCTGCGCCAGAAAAAATGTCCCTGAACACAAGGCGGCGAGACGGTTTATTTTTTTACTTACCGCTTCAACCCAATCGATGATTTCTGGGTGTGCTATCAGTGCTTCATTGATGCGACGCGAGCCGACAATAATGGCATCATCAGGTAAAGCGAGCGGGCCGATCGCTTTCGTCGCCTCCAGACTCATTAGGGTGTCTGAACGTATCATCCCGGGATGCACAGAAGCAATTTTGACGTCATAAAACGAGGGCTTCCCTTGTCGCTGCAGGTGAATATTGGCATACTCAAACACGGACATAGGGCCAATAGCTTCCAGAGATTTAAAGCCAGGATAGATCACTATATCTACCGTTCTCGGGGTGGCATTTTTTTCAGGCTTCATCGTTGATCGGCGTTGGTTGATCCATGCGTATCATAACTGCTTCTTCAGTTTCCGTCTTTTTCAGCCATTATTCAGTCATTTTGAGCCAGATTGATAAATAGATGACGCAGGAAATTTATCTATCCAACACAATGACGGATATTTAATTATCTGACGAGCGCCGGCCTGGCACTCACACCTATAAAGAACAACATGAAAACCAAAGCTGCTATTGCCTGGAAAGCCGGTGCACCGTTAACGATAGAAGAAGTCGATCTGCAAGGGCCACGTGCTGGCGAAGTATTGATTGAAGTAAAAGCCACTGGTATCTGCCATACCGATTACTACACCTTGTCTGGGGCAGACCCGGAAGGTTTATTTCCGGCAATTCTCGGTCATGAAGGTGCTGGTGTTATCGTTGATACTGGCCCAGGTGTGACGAGTGTTCGCAAGGGCGATCACGTCATTCCACTCTATACACCAGAATGCCGTCAGTGCAAATTCTGCTTGTCCCGCAAAACCAATCTGTGTCAGGCGATCCGTTCAACACAAGGTCGTGGACTGATGCCAGATGCGACTTCTCGCTTCTCACTGGACGGAAAACCATTATTCCATTACATGGGAACCTCGACGTTTTCTAACTATATCGTTGTGCCTGAAATTGCCGTCGCTAAAGTCCGTGAAGATGCGCCTTTCGATAAAATTTGCTATATCGGTTGCGGCGTCACGACTGGCGTCGGTGCGGTTGTTTTTAGTGCCAAAGTCGAAGCAGGCGCGAACGTTGCCGTGTTTGGTCTGGGCGGGATTGGTCTGAACGTGATTCAGGCAGCTAAAATGGTTGGCGCTGATAAAATCATTGGCATTGATATCAATCCTAAGCGTCAGGAAATGGCGCGTAAGTTTGGGATGACCCATTTCATTAACCCAAATGAGGTTGAAAATGTCGTCGATCACATCGCACAATTGACGGACGGCGGTGTCGATTACTCTTTTGAGTGCATTGGTAATACTAAGGTGATGCGTCAGGCACTGGAGTGCACTCATAAAGGGTGGGGGCAATCCTTCATTATCGGCGTTGCCGAAGCTGGTGCCGAAATCAGTACCCGCCCGTTCCAGTTAGTTACTGGGCGTGAATGGAAAGGCTCTGCGTTTGGCGGTGCCCGTGGTCGTACCGACGTGCCAAAAATTGTTGACTGGTATATGGAAGGCAAGCTCAATATTGATGATCTGATTACCCATCATCTGCCACTCGAACGGATCAATGAAGGATTTGATCTGATGAAGAGCGGTGAATCAATTCGTTCCGTTGTTCTGTACTGATCATGACAAACTTCACTCTTCCAGCGTTGCCTGATGGCATCGAGCTGCTGTCGCAACATGCCAGTTTTGGTGGCTTACAGCAGTTTTATCGCCATGCATCGACAGAGATCGGTTTGCCGATGCGTTTTTCTGTCTACTTGCCGCCGCAATCGCTGACAGGTGAGGTCTGTCCTGCGATCTTTTTTCTGGCGGGACTGACCTGTAGTGAAGAAACGTTCATGATCAAAGCTGGCGCACAGCGGGTCGCTGCACGTGAGGGACTGATATTGATTACACCGGATACCAGTCCGCGTGGTGCCAATTTACCAGGTGACAGTGATGCCTGGGACCTTGGGGTTGCTGCGGGTTTTTATCTGAATGCGACTGCCGCACCATGGCGTAAGCACTACCGCATGGAGAGCTACATCGTCGATGAGCTGCGCCATCTGCTTCTGCCACTTCTCCCTATTGATGAAAAACGCCTCGGTATCATGGGGCATTCAATGGGAGGGCATGGTGCGTTGACTCTCGCATTGCGTCATCCGGGCGTTTTCCGTAGTCTCTCAGCGTTGGCCCCCATTGCCTCGCCAGTGAGCTGTCCATGGGGCCAAAAAGCGTTTCAGGCGTATCTTGGTGATGATCAGGTAAGTTGGGCGCAGCACGATGCCAGTATCTTAATGTCACAACAACAGCAAGCACCGTATCCGCAAGGTATTCTGATCGATCAGGGCGATGCTGATCAGTTTCTCGCCAATCAGTTACATCCGCATTTGTTTGAAGCTGCTTGCAACCAAGTTGGTCAGCCGTTGACACTGCGATACCAGCAAAAATATGATCATGGCTATTACTTTGTGAGTAGCTTTATTGAAGATCACCTAATGCACCATAAACAGCATTTGCAGTGAACTGATTTACTAAAAATTAGCGTAAAAAAACACAGCGCACTTCAGAGATGAAGCGCGCTGTGATTGTATTGAAAGCCAAGTTGGCAACCGAGGTCAGCGGGGGAGCACTGACCAGTGAAGCCGCCTTAGGTTTCACTCCATTGCCGTAATAAATTATGGTAACAACCCACCAAACTGCGGCGTGCGGTTTCGTCTGCTTTGGTGCGGTTGAGGGTTTGAATCGCGTTGTCCATATCAAACAATAAGCTGCGTTGCCCATCGTCCTTGACCAGACTTTGTACCCACAAAAAACAAGCCAGACGTGTGCCACGCGTGACGGTGGTTACTTGATGCAGGCTGGTCGAGGGGTAGACGACCATGTCACCAGCGGCAAGTTTAACGCTGTGCGTGCCGTAGGTGTCGACGATTTGCAATTCACCACCGTCATATTCTTCCGGATCGGCTAAAAATAACGTCGCAGAGACATCCGTGCGCAGCTTGCTGCCATTGTGAGGATGTAAGCGAATGCTGCCGTCCACGTGCAATCCAAAACCCATGCCTTCGCCATATCGATTAAACATCGGTGGATACACGATATTGGGTAGTGCCGCACTGATAAATAAAGGATTACGTTCCAGGGCAGCTAAAATCAGATGCTGACACTGACGTGCCACCTCGGAACGTTCGTCGATCTGTTGATTCAATTTAACGGGCGCACCCTGGTATCCAGCAGTGACGCGACCATCTACCCAAGCGTCACCCGCCTGTTCCAACATTGCGCGTACGGTCTTTAAGGTATCGCCTTGCAAGACGTGGGGGACATGAATCAACATGATTGGGCTCTTCTTTTGGTTTAATCAGAAACGATAATCGACAGACAGCATTGCTGTGCGTCCGCTGCCAGGTACTGAGCGGCCACCATCGGATTGGATCAAGTTATCGTAGTACATTTTATTGGTCAGGTTGAACAGATTTAAACGGACATCGTATTTTTTCTGTTTATAGGCAACGGTCGAATCCCAACGTGTGTAGCCACCAACGCTCACGGTATTTGTTGCGTTAGCATAGCGTTTCGACATATAGACGGGGCCGCCCCCCATTTCCCAATGCGGTGCTATTTCATAGGTCGTCCAGGCTGTGATCGTATTGCTTGGCGTATTGGCTGGCGTCTTGCCTAAGGTGCCGTCAACACTGGATGCTGCTACCACTTTGGCATCGAGATAGGTGTAGTTCATTGCGACTTGCCAGTCTTTACTTAAATTGCCGTTCATGCCTGCTCTGAAGCCGTTGACGCGCACGGTACCTTGCAAGGCATACACACCAGTCGTGATTTGACTACGGGAATTTTCTTTTTGGATCTGGAAAATCGCTGAGGTCACCGCCAGATTTTTATCCATTAAATCCCACTTGCCGCCGAGTTCGTAGGAGCGATTTTTTTCGGGATCGAGATTTTGTTGACCAACGGTACCCGTCAATTGTTCTAATGAAGGATTGAAGGATGTGCCATAGGATGCATAATAGGATTGTTTTGTATCTGGCTGCCAGATACTACCCAAACGTACGCTCGTGAACCCAATGGATTGATGCGCGCTTGGCAATGCCGTATTGCCTGTTGTATTGGACGAATTGATTGAGTTAGTAATGCTGGCTGTATAGCGGTCATAGCGTAGGCCGCCGACTAATTTTACGTACTGATTCACATCCATCGTATCGTTGATGTAGGTCGCCACTGTATTTGCCGATCCACCTTGGCGATTTCCTGCTTTACTCACGACACTCGATGGCGAATTAGTGCTGCCAGGATTTAATAGCGGTACACAAGCCACATAACCATTGGTTGCGGTTGCGGCGGTGAGTGCTACGCCATTGCAAGTTCCATTGCGATAATAATTCTGATTGTCATAGCCATCGTGACCCAGTTCAACGCCTGCAAGCAACTGATGGCGGAAGTTCCCGCTATCAATGGTCGTGGTCAGTTCGGTTTGGTTAAAGAAAGAGTAATCACGGATAGTTCTATCGTGGCTTTGCAGGCGCTCATAGAGGCTCGACAATGGTAAGTTGGTCGTCGCTGCAACTGGTAGAGGAACAAAGCCTTTCGCTGTTACCGTCCCGATGGTATTCGGTGCTGTCTCTACTGCATTGGTTCGGACGTAGTTAAACTGCGTTTGATTGCGGAGCGTTGTTTTGGTATCAATTTTATGAATAATCGTGCTGTTTAATGCGGCGATATCAGAGTCGGTGTGATCATCGTTATAGCCAAATGCGGTATCGCGATCGACAGGTGCCGGGTGACCGTTCAGTGGGCCGACACCATAATCTGGCATGTCATGGTTGTGCTGTAATAATGCGGACAACGTAATTTCAGTTGGCGTGCCAATTCCCAATCTCACCGACGGTGCCAGCCCAAAGTCTTGCATAGAAGACTGATCGCGGGTGGTCGCATTCCCATTTTGCCCCATCGCCATGACGCGTACTGCAGACGTATCGGACGTCGCTTTATTGAAATCGACTGTAGAACGGATTAAGCCATTCGTTGTGAGAGAAGCGGTGAGCTCAGTCTGATCGCTAAGGGTTGGCTTTTTAGTGACCTGATTGATTGCGCCGCCCGTCGAACCGCGTCCAAATAACATGGATGAGGGACCCATCAATACCTCAACGGAATCCAATGCAAACGTATCGCGGTAATACTGACCGCGATCGCGGAATCCATCCAGATAGACATCGGTACGGGCAGAGAAGCCATTGAGGTTGACGTTGTTGCCGATTTGCCCACCCTCCGCACCACCTAACGTGATGCCAGAAACATTGCGTAAGGCATCAGACAAAGAGTTTGCGCCTTGTGATTGCATTAAGGCTTTATTGACAACGGTAATGGACTGCGGGATGTCGCGTAGATCGCCTTGCAGCTTACTGAGTCCGAGCGCACCAGGGGCAAACTCATTTTTGGTGCCCTGAATGGTGACTTCGCTGGTGCTCGCTTCTGGCGCTGCAATTGCTTCGGCATTATGGGCTATAGAGCTGATTGGCTGAGCAAATAGAGTGATGAGGGCGGCGGCAACGGGTGTTCGACGATCCATGGTTTCTTTCAGGAATAGAAGTGGTTGAGTGTGGTGGCTAATCCACTGCTATGGGCTGTGGTGGCTAATTGGGCTTTATTGTAATGCAAATGAGAATGATTATCAAACTGATTTAAGTTTTGCGATGAAATAAGTCGAATTTCTTGGTCCCAACGCCGTGTTGGTCTAAAAGCGTGTTTGCGGTGCAGATTGCGTTTGGATCCGAAATAAAATAGGCGCAAGTCCTTCATTTCGTCAGTCCATCTAGCGCGAAAATTAAGTTTCTTGGGTGTAATTTTCATGTGGTGCTAGGAATTAAGTGCCGCAAAGAATATGCTTGAGCAAGCGACTGGCATGCGGACCTTGACGTTCATGTCTTGTGATAATCATGTATAAAGAGGGGATTGCACCTCATTAGCAGGTCATAAATCAGGTTGTTTGCGCTAAGCCCTTGATTTGTAATATAATCTGTGCTTCCTTAGCCTACGCTTATTCTCCTTTGACTGTCGCAGACCGTGGTAATGCCAGAAATGTTGCTGGCGCCCGTTGTGATACGTGGGAGACCCACCATAGAATACATGACTGATATTAAGTCCGACCTTGTACAAGGTCCTGCCAGCATTACTGTAATTGAACCACCTGTTGCCGTTCCTCGTTTCGAGGATTTTGGTCTGGCACCTGAAATTTTACGTGCCTTATCTGAGCAAGGGTATGTCCACCCGACGCCAATTCAAGCCGAAGCAATTCCGGTTGTTTTGCAAGGCAGAGACGTGATGGGCGCTGCTCAGACAGGTACTGGAAAAACAGCCGGTTTTTCTTTGCCGATTATTCAACGTCTGCTGGCTCACGCCAGCACCAGCGCTTCACCAGCGCGTCACCCAGTTCGCGCTCTGATCCTGACGCCGACTCGTGAACTAGCTGATCAGGTTGCTGAGAATGTGAAGGCGTATTCGCGCTTCACACCTTTGCGTTCGACGGTTGTGTTCGGCGGTGTTGATATGGCGCCGCAAACGGCAACGCTGCGCTCTGGGGTGGAAATTGTTATCGCGACACCAGGTCGTCTGTTGGATCACGTTCAGCAAAAAACGATCAACCTGTCACAGACACAAATTCTGGTGATGGATGAAGCGGATCGCATGCTGGATATGGGTTTTTTACCTGACTTGCAGCGCATCATTAATTTGTTGCCAAAACAACGCCAGAATCTGATGTTCTCGGCGACGTTCTCGCCAGAAATCAAAAAACTGGCGGCTAGCTTTTTGACTAATCCGCAGACGATTGAAGTCGCACGTAGTAACGCGACTTCCGATAACGTGACGCAAATTTTGTATAAAGTGGCGGAAGATGAAAAGCGTGATGCTGTCTCCTTCATTATCCGTGAGCGCGGTCTGAAACAAGTGATCGTGTTCTCGAACACCAAAATCGGTGCCTCGCGTCTTGCGCTTCATTTAGTAAAGCAGGGTGTCAAAGCTTCGGCGATTCATGGTGATAAATCACAATCAGAACGTATGCTGGCACTAGAAGACTTTAAGCGCGGTGAAGTTGAAGTCTTAGTGGCAACAGACGTGGCTGCACGTGGTCTCGATATTTCTGAAATGCCATGCGTGATTAACTACGATCTGCCTTATAACGCCGAAGATTACGTCCATCGTATCGGTCGTACGGGACGTGCTGGTGCAAAAGGTGATGCGATTTCATTGCATACAGATCAGGATGAGCGTTTATTAGTTGATATTGAAAAGCTGATTAAGCAGAAAATCGTTCGTTTGAATTTGGCTGGTTTTGTTGCTGTATCAACGCAGCAACCTGAACGTCCGCGCCACTCACGTGACCGTTCGGATCGTCAGGGTGGCGATCGTCCAGAAAAATCCGGACGTAGCTTTCAGTCACCGCGCGAGAAAGTGGATCCATGGTTCCTTAAACCATATGAACCAAGCGCGAGTACGCTTCCTTCGACAACTACATCGACGACGAGTGCGCCCTCTGCAGCAGCCAAGCCACAAAAACGGGCATTTCTTTTGGGCGGTGCGCCAAAGGCGTAATCCTGCCGAATTGATGTTCAGTCGTCATTTTAGTGGCAATCACAGTTGCAAAAAAAGGCCGATTATATCGGCCTTTTTTTATTCTTAAAACGGTTTGTTTTTTAACCTTGGCGAATTCTAGGATGAAGTGCAATTTATGAACGGTACCGGTTAATGAGGGCAAGATGCGATAGCATTTGTGCCTTTTTGACCGGCCAGTCGAAATTGCATAATGAACTACACACATCTCACCCA
>NZ_JBMPPD010000061.1:0-7931 GCF_049339825.1 Undibacterium sp. RuRC25W
ACACAACAGGAGATTGATCACGCCATGAAAAGACTGAATAATCGACCAAGAAAAAGATTAGGATACCTTACACCCAATCAGGTATTCTTCAAAAATACGCTTGCACTTCAAAATTGAACTCGCGTTAGTCTATAAGTGTACCCGCAAACGAAAAACATGTTCGGTCGTGCTTTTTTTAAATAAGGATACCTGCAGATGACAGATAACTCCAGAGCGATGCGGATACCAAGGCATCGCTCCGTCACTATCGGTCTTGGGGCATAGCAGCAGGACTTTGCGACAAATGTCTTAAAAACGACTTATTTCGGGAATCGCTCTAATTTTTTGCCATCTGCAGGGAGTTGATATTGAGCGACATTCAATTGCATCGCCAACAGCGTGTAATACGCAACGATCCCCGTCAGATCGACCGCCCCTTTTTTACCGAAGCGTTTTTCGACGCGGTTAAATGTTGTATCGGATACCCGCTTATTGTGTTGCAGCTCAGTACAAAAATCGTAGACCATTTCTTCGTCTTCAGACATGCCAACCGGACGACGGCCATCAGCAATAGCATCGGTTACCTCTTTCCTGACGCCTGCTTTGAGCGCGATCGGGTGATGGACATACCACTCGTAATCCTGTGTCCATTCACGCGCCGTTATTAAGATCGCCAGCTCACTTAACGTATTGCCAATCGCAGACTTATAGCGCAGATAATCGCCCATTGCCCTTGCCTGCGACATCATTTGTGGGCTGTGCATTAATGGCTCAAAGGGACCAAATACGGGTACTTTCCGGCTAGCCTCAAAGTCGGCTGCGGCCTGTTTTTGATCACTGTTATAGCTGTCAGGCGTAATGGTTGGTAAGCGCTCAGCTGCCTGTACAAATAAATTGATTGAAAACAAACTGGCGGCGATGATTGAATATCGGAAATGCATGTCTCACTCCTTTAGTTTTATGAAGACTGACCCCAGCTACCAGGCACACTGAATATGAATCAGAATTCGTCCAAATTAATCACTCTGTAACAACTTCGTAATAACCCTTTATCTTATGCGCTTTAACGCAAGGGACTAATGAACTCATTAGTAAATGTGTTTTGCAGATTAATGCTCTTGCCTTGTACGTTTTTATCAAAATCTTTGATGACATTTAATACGGTCTCAGGACCACCTTCAGGCATTCTGCCGTCTACGGTGAACATTTCCTTGCTGTTTTTCAATGCCAAAATGTAATTCTCTTTATCATTGGCGTAAAAAGAAGTGGGCATTTGTTCGCTGATCTCCAGCGCAGTATGGGTCTGAATATAGGCCAACGACTTACTCAATGCAGTGACAATTTTTTGTACCTCGCTGCGATGCGTCGCCATCCAAGCACTCGGCATATAAAGACAAGCCGCGGGATAGAGTCCTCCAAAAGCGGCACGGGTTTCTTTGATACCGCGTAAATCGAGCAGAATAGTCGCACGACCTGACGATGTCAGTCGCGAAATCGTAGGATCCGTCGTCAGCCCCGCCTGTACTCTGCCCTGCCCGAGTGCGGCGACGAAGTTATCACCTGCGCCGACGGGAACGATATTAATCGTATTGCTTTTGATGCCAGATTTTTGAGCGAGGTAGCGGATGATGATGTTCGTCGAGGAACCCAATCCAGTGACACCGAAGGACTTGCCTTTTAACTGAGAAATAGACGTAATGTCCTTTGACGCTTTTTCAGAAACTAACAACGCTTCTCCTGGCGTCTGTGTCAGTTGGATCACTGACTTCACCAATTTACCACGCGCCTGTAAATTGATGGTGTGATCATAAAACCCAACAACGCCCTGTACCGAGCCAGAGAGCAGTTCCGTTTCAGCATTGATCCCATTACGATCAGTCAGAAATTCGATATCGAGCCCCGTTTCTGCAAAATAACCAAGTTGCTCTGCGAGTTTCACGGGCAAATAAATCTGCTTCTCAATTCCCGCCACCATAATGCTGATTTTCCCATCAGCATGCGCCTCTTCGGCCAGCAGGTATAAGAAGCCAGAAAAGGTCAGATTGAAGAGCCGCTTAAAAAAACGCCGAGAACGCAGCGTAGAAAAAAACTTCATGATGTCTCCAAGACAGAAAAAGTGCTCTGATGAAAACGAAGGAAATGCCTACCAACTTCAGCGTTTTCTATCGCCCTAACAGCGGCACTCAATTACTTCAGCGGGAATCGTACCTCGACTTGTAAGCCACTGCCATGTTCTGGTGTGTTCAGTACAATCGTGGCTGATAAAGAATCGCAGATACTCTTCGCGATGGACAAACCTAAACCCGAACTATTTGATTTTTTTTCATTTATACGATAAAAACGTTCGAATACTCTTTCACGGTTATCCGGCGCAATGCCCGGACCGTTATCGACAACTTTCAGCAGCGCCACGGTATGCTCGATTTCCAACGACAGCGTAATCATGCCGCCAGGCTGAATATGCTGGATGGCATTATCTACTAGATTGGCAATTAACTCTCTGAGCAAATTCGGACTGGCCCGCAACATAATATTTTCATCGAGCGTGTCAATTCCCAGATCGAGAGCTCGTTGCTGTGCCAGCAGCGCCATATCGACCACGACTTGTTTAACGATCTCAGCGACATTAAGCATTTTACCGGTATTGGCGTTCGCCAGATTCTGCTCAGCAGCAGCCAGAATCAGCAGCTGATTAATGACCTTCGTACCCTGCGCGATGGTACTCTTAATATCGCCCAAGACTTGCTGTTGCTGGGTATCACTGGATGAATTGCGTTGCGCAAAATCAACCTGTGAATTAATAATCGAAAATGAGGTTCTTAATTGATGGGCGGTATTGGCCACAAATTGCTCGTACGACGTCAGGGTCTTATTGAGCCGATCGACATAATCATTAATGGCAAAAATGACTGGTTGCAACTCACTTGGCGAATCGTCAACAGACAAACTCTCCAACGAGCCAGTAGGCCGTTGCATTAATCGACGTCCAAACTGCACCAAGGGTTGCATCATCCAACGCAAAGCAATCGTCAAGCCCAAAAGGACAATCACCAACAATATCGAATGATCACGAATAGTGCGCCCGAACAAACTACGACGAAACGCATGATGGGTGTTCAAGGTCTGCGCCACCTGCGTCATGCTGGTTTCATTGCCAATACCATTCGCGAGGATCTGCTCGTAAGCGATCACCCGAACCGGTTCTCCACGGATCGTAGATAAATAATATTGTCCTTGTTCAAGTTGCAACGTCCCGATATAGGGCAACAACTCTTCATTGCCAGCAACTAGTCGTCCATCTCCTGAGCGCACGGTGAAATAAATATGGTCTTTGTAATCACTGGCAAATAATTCAAACGCAGCGGGAGGAATGCTAATTTCGTAGTGATCATCGACCTTTTCCAATTGTTCAGAAATTGTTTTCGCAGAACCTTTGAGCAGTTGCTCTTGGACGATGGTCGCAACACGATCAGCATCACGATACCCCATCAGTAAATCCAGCAACGAGATCAGCACTACAGGTAAAAAAACCCATAGTGCGAGCTGTGTCTTTAAGCTATTAAGTCTGAGCTTCATAGGTCAGCATATAGCCTAGACCACGCAAAGTAATGATTTGCGCTCCGGAACCTTCCATTTTTTTGCGGAGCCGGACAACATAAATTTCTAACGCTTTCGGTGATACGCTGTCCTCCAGCGTAAATAAGCTATCAGTCAGATGGCTTTTGGAAACCGTGGTGTGGGCATTTCTAATCAGGGCTTCAAGGATGGCATGTTCCCGCGGCGTGACACTTAAGTCCTGTCCATGTGCACTAAATAACTTGGAATTACTGTCATAACTCAACGCACCGCAACTGATCAGCGGACTCGCCTTCCCCTTTGAACGGCGCAATAAAGATCGCAGACGCGCCTCGAGCTCATGGATATCGAATGGCTTCGCCATATAGTCGTCAGCACCCAGATTGAGATTTTCAATGACATCGCTGAGTGTGTCTAGCGCACTGATGATCAGTACTGGAACGTCATTTTGTTTCGAACGCAGGTTTTTGAGCAAGGTCTGACCTTTAATGCCAGGCAGTGTCAGATCGAGCAATATTGCCTCATAGGTTTGCGTCAATAAGAAATGCTCGGCATCTTCGCCGGAAAAAGCCTGCTCCACCGCATAGCCAGACTGCGTCAATAATTTTGTGAGCCAAGTCGATAGCTCACGATTGTCTTCAACCAAAAGTAATTTCATGTACGTAAGGGTAAATCATTTTTAATCACGCTGTCATCTAGGTCGTATTTTTTTATTCTTATTGAGATTGAAGGCTGTTTGAAGGGTGTGCTGCGCTACATTCCTGCAGGATCGCACACAAAACGGTCTGAATGACGTTTAAGTAGTAACAAAATAGTAAAAATAACAGGAGACAAGATGAAAACAACGACAGCTGCCCCGCTAGTGGCGGAGCTTGAGCGCACCAATCTTTGGCCACATGGATTCTGGAAATTAATGGAATTCCGAATTGGCATTATCCCTTTACCCATCTATTGTTTGCTCATTGCGCTCATCATCGGTTTTGTCTCCACTGGCAAGGTACCGACGGATATTTCCGTCTCTATTGCGATTTTGGCAGTCGGCGGCTTTACCTGTGCAGAATTTGGCAAACGCCTCCCAGTCTTCAAGCATATTGGCGCGGCGGCGATCTTTGCGACGTTTATTCCCTCTTATCTGGCGTTTAGTCATCTCTTACCAGAACTGGTTCTGAAAAACGTCGTTGAGTTCACCAAAAGCACTAACTTTTTGTATTTGTTTATTGCCTCGATTATCGTCGGCAGTATTCTGAGTATGGACAGAACGATTCTGGTACAAGGTTTTCTGAAAATATTTATTCCCCTTGCTGCGGGCACAGTCGTTGCAAGTATCGTCGGTACACTGGTCGGCACGCTGCTTGGCCTCGGGACGTTTCACACGTTCTTTTATATCGTCGTGCCTATTATGGCTGGTGGTGTTGGTGAGGGCGCGATTCCGCTTTCCATCGGCTATTCCGGTATTCTGGGCCAAGCGCAGGGAGATGTCTTTGCACAAGTATTGCCTTCAGTGATGCTGGGTAGCCTGACCGCTATTTTGTTAGCTGGTGGATTAAATTTTCTCGGAAAAAAATATCCACATTTAACGGGTGAAGGCCGCCTGCAACAAGGTGAACACAGTGACTTCAAGATGGCTGAAGAAGGTATCCCACCTGGTACAGACATTACGCATATTGCTGCTGCTGGTGTTACTGCGATTTCGCTCTATATGGTTGGTTTGATGTGCTTTAAGGTATTTGGGTTCCCAGCGCCGGTAGCGATGTTATTTGTGGCGGTGATTTTTAAATTATCACGGGCTGTTTCTCCTCAGTTAGAACAGGCATCGTTTGTCGTCTATAAATTCTTCTCCACCGCAGTGACCTACCCTTTACTGTTTGCCATTGGCGCTTCCATGACGCCTTGGGATAAATTGGTCGCAGCATTTAACCTCGCCAATCTGATTACCATCATTGCGACGGTATCGAGTCTGATGGTGACGGGCTTCTTTGTTGGTCGACGCCTGAAGATGTATCCGATTGAAGCCGCCATTGTCAACGCCTGTCATAGCGGCCAAGGTGGTACAGGCGACGTAGCGATTCTGACAGCAGCCAATCGTATGCAACTCATGCCGTTTGCGCAAATTTCGACACGCATTGGTGGTGCGATCGTGGTGACGCTATCTTTATTTGCGCTGACTCAATTGAAATAATCTTCGCTAAGGAAGTGGCCACTGGGCCACTTCTCGCCTGGCGCTAGGAAGATCAATCTAATTCAATAAACAATTCCCTTGCAGGACGGCCACAATAGGGAAGTGGCGGAGCCCCCCCCACTCGACGCAATTGACCTGAGTTGTATTCTCCTCAGTACGTCTTCAAAGTAGAGTAACATATCCACAACTCGTGCAAAGAACTAGGTTTCATCCTCTGCAAGAAGGCACGAAGCTCACACTGTCTATCACTGCTACGCACTTTTGAAAACTGTTCTTGTTCATGCTACGTCCATCTCATCGCCCGTCTCGTCACTCTGCGCCAATCACCACCACGACACCAGCAAACCATCCGCGACTCATCGCCATTACCGGCCCGTTACTGGCTGAACTGGTGTTAGGGATTTTTGTTGGTTTGGTTGGCTTATGGCTAGCGTCCAAGGTATCGGATACGGCATCAGCGGCCTTTGGCCTGGCAAACCAGGTACAGGCGACTTTCTTCTTACTATTCCGGATCATTGGCATGGGTGCCAGCGTGGTGATTACACAAAATCTCGGCGCAGGAAATCGGCAAGCTGCAGACGATATGGCCCGCGCTTCATTAGGTGCCAGCACTTGGATCGGTATCGGGGCAGGTACCATGCTGGTATTGCTGGCGGGTGCCTTGTTACGGTTGCTCAATGCACCGCACGATGTCTTGTTGATTGCTGATCCATATCTGCGGATGTTGGCGCTGGTACTGCTACTCGATGCATTCAATGCATGCATGGGATCCGTGATGCGGGCGCACATGTTCACCGCGGATACCCTAATGACCATGATCCTGATGCATGTTTTCCATTTATTGTTATCCATACCATTGATGGGGGGCTGGGGTCCCATACCTGCTATGGGTATCATTGGCTTTGCTGTTGCTGCTGCATTGAGCCGTCTATTCGGCATCGTTCTACATCTTACGTTGTGGCGTTGGCGCTTGCACCTTGTCCCAAATCTGCGTGACTGGTGGCAGTTACGGCGCGACCTGCTGGCGGCAGCGCTGCATATTGGTTTGCCCGGTGCGGCAGAAAATATTGCCTATCGTCTGGCATTATTGGCGACCGTTTCTATGACTGCCAGCATGGGTGCAAATGCCTTAGCAGCGCATAGCTATACAACCCAGATTTCTTTTTTTATTCTGGTATTTAGTCTGGCCGTTGGATTTTCGTGTGAAATAATGGTCGGGCATTTAATTGGCGCACGGCAGTTAGGTCAGGCGCACCGATTGGTCAGCAAGAGTCTGAAGCTGGCCATCTTCGTATCGACATCGGTCGCGTTGCTGGTGGCAGTATCATCTCCTTGGTTAATGCACTTTTTTACCCGCGACCCTGCGATCATTAAGACGTGCACCACCCTGCTCTGGATTACGGTATTGCTCGAGCCTGGACGGGCATTCAACCTAGTTGTGATCAATGCCTTGCGAGCGACTGGCGATGCCCGCTTTCCGGTCGCTGCCGGCATCTTATCCATGATCATCGTGATGACCGGCGGATCTTGGCTGTTTGGGGTGTATTTTCACCTTGGGCTGCCTGGCATTTGGGTTGCCTACGCATTGGACGAATGGACGCGCGGGCTGATCATGTGCACACGTTGGTGGCGTCGGGGCTGGATACCAGCCGTCCGCAAAACGAACCGGCGCTTACGCAACGATAATCCCGTGCATGGGCACCCTTGACACATCAAATCAGGAAATTAGCAAAGCTACATCGACCGCGCATCAAAGGCAGATCAGAAACTACGAACATCATCTGAATGTGAAATATTCTTAATCCTCTGGATTTCGGCCATTTTAATTCTAGAATGCAACTTGCAATTATTTCCCAAGGGGAATTTAATTCTCACGCTACCCGTCATTAGCTATTGTTGCGTAGCCAAGATTTCAGTTTCATTTGCTGAGTTATCTGCTCATTAACCAGGACACCTGTGATGTCAAGAAAAATCAACAACGTGCAACTTACGATTGCAGAATATCCCTGCTTGGCGCAACGCATAAAAAACTTTGGACTATTTCCGAATCCATTTGCGAACTCGCCGCGTATATCTAGGGCGTGTTGACATATAAAAAGCTGTTAACTTTTCCCGAAGTGTGTTTACATTCTAGATTTTAAAGAATGAAACGATGCTGCGACTGATGTTGAGAGATGATCAATGGGAACGAATTGCG
>NZ_JBMPPD010000062.1:0-5720 GCF_049339825.1 Undibacterium sp. RuRC25W
GCACTTGATGAAAGCGCGCCGAATAGATTTATCTGTTCGGTATGCTTAAAAAATATCAAATGCTTCACAAGAAATAAATAATAGGAAAATCATTTAGCAATAGATGATGGAACTGTCAGTATTTTGAGTGAGCGACCTGTCTGCAAGGACAGGGTTCAGAAATGAACACAAAAACAGAGATTAAACTGAAGAGTTTGATCCTGGCTCAGATTGAACGCTGGCGGCATGCCTTACACATGCAAGTCGAACGGCAGCGCGGGGCAACCTGGCGGCGAGTGGCGAACGGGTGAGTAATATATCGGAACATACCCTAGAGTGGGGGATAACGTAGCGAAAGTTACGCTAATACCGCATACGCACTAAGGTGGAAAGTGGGGGATCGCAAGACCTCATGCTCATGGAGTGGCCGATATCTGATTAGCTAGTTGGTGAGGTAAAGGCTCACCAAGGCGACGATCAGTAGCTGGTCTGAGAGGACGACCAGCCACACTGGAACTGAGACACGGTCCAGACTCCTACGGGAGGCAGCAGTGGGGAATTTTGGACAATGGGGGCAACCCTGATCCAGCAATGCCGCGTGAGTGAAGAAGGCCTTCGGGTTGTAAAGCTCTTTTGTCAGGGAAGAAACGGTGAGTTCTAATACAGCTTGCTAATGACGGTACCTGAAGAATAAGCACCGGCTAACTACGTGCCAGCAGCCGCGGTAATACGTAGGGTGCAAGCGTTAATCGGAATTACTGGGCGTAAAGCGTGCGCAGGCGGTCATATAAGTCAGATGTGAAATCCCCGGGCTCAACCTGGGAACTGCATTTGAGACTGTATGGCTAGAGTGTGTCAGAGGGGGGTAGAATTCCACGTGTAGCAGTGAAATGCGTAGATATGTGGAGGAATACCGATGGCGAAGGCAGCCCCCTGGGATAACACTGACGCTCATGCACGAAAGCGTGGGGAGCAAACAGGATTAGATACCCTGGTAGTCCACGCCCTAAACGATGTCTACTAGTTGTCGGGTCTTAATTGACTTGGTAACGCAGCTAACGCGTGAAGTAGACCGCCTGGGGAGTACGGTCGCAAGATTAAAACTCAAAGGAATTGACGGGGACCCGCACAAGCGGTGGATGATGTGGATTAATTCGATGCAACGCGAAAAACCTTACCTACCCTTGACATGTACAGAACGCCGAAGAGATTTGGTGGTGCTCGCAAGAGAACTGTAACACAGGTGCTGCATGGCTGTCGTCAGCTCGTGTCGTGAGATGTTGGGTTAAGTCCCGCAACGAGCGCAACCCTTGTCATTAGTTGCTACGAAAGGGCACTCTAATGAGACTGCCGGTGACAAACCGGAGGAAGGTGGGGATGACGTCAAGTCCTCATGGCCCTTATGGGTAGGGCTTCACACGTCATACAATGGTACATACAGAGGGCCGCCAACCCGCGAGGGGGAGCTAATCCCAGAAAGTGTATCGTAGTCCGGATTGTAGTCTGCAACTCGACTACATGAAGTTGGAATCGCTAGTAATCGCGGATCAGCATGTCGCGGTGAATACGTTCCCGGGTCTTGTACACACCGCCCGTCACACCATGGGAGCGGGTTCTGCCAGAAGTAGGTAGCTTAACCGTAAGGAGGGCGCTTACCACGGCAGGGTTCGTGACTGGGGTGAAGTCGTAACAAGGTAGCCGTATCGGAAGGTGCGGCTGGATCACCTCCTTTCTAGAGTAGCGCCGTAGTTGAGTGTTCACTTTTATTGACTGTTAAATTAGATAACGAGAATAGATTAGAGCAGAAGTTGAGCTTTAATAAAAAGAGTAGTTATGTTTCAGCTGGAGAAGTAGCTAGCTGAGGTATAAGGGGGTTTAGCTCAGCTGGGAGAGCACCTGCTTTGCAAGCAGGGGGTCGTCGGTTCGATCCCGTCAACCTCCACCAATACTGGGGCTGTAGCTCAGCTGGTTAGAGCACCGTGTTGATAACGCGGGGGTCGTTGGTTCGAGCCCAACCAGCCCTACCAATAGATAGTACAAACCTAAGTCAGCAGACGATGCAGAAGAAAGAGATTCTGTGTGAGTTGAAGCAGAGATTTAGGTTTGAACTTTCAAAGCGAAAGTCAGTGTAGTTTAAGTAGTATCTCGTTCTTTAACAATTTAGAAGAAGTAAAGTAGAAATAATCAAAATTTATTTCTGTAAAGGAAGTGTTCGCAAGGATGCTTCATTTGATGTGACGACAGTCATGTTGAATAATTTATGGAAGGGTTATGATTGTATCGAACAAACAAAGTATTAAAAAGAGTTTGATCAAAAGCAGCCGAAAGGCAGTTTTAGAAAAAAATAAATTCTTGAGATACGGCAAACGCTAAAGTAATACTCATAAGTAGTAAAGAACTATAACCGGTTTTTGGTGGTGAACCTGAAGTTTAGAAATAAACGACAGTCGCCAGAAGCTAAAGTTATAGGGACAAGTGAATAAGTGCACATGGTGGATGCCTTGGCGATATCAGGCGATGAAGGACGTAGTAGCTTGCGATAAGCTGCGGGGAGTGAGCAAACACACATTGATCCGCAGATTTCCGAATGGGGAAACCCGGCCTTAGGGTCATTGCAACATGAATACATAGTGTTGCAAAGCGAACGTGGCGAACTGAAACATCTAAGTAGCTACAGGAAAAGAAATCAACCGAGATTCCCAAAGTAGTGGCGAGCGAAATGGGAAGAGCCTGCAAGATTTAGCATTTTTGATAAACAAACGGAATGGAAAGTCCGACCATAGAGGGTGATAGTCCCGTAGTTGAAATCATCGATGTGGAACTAAGTTTGCGACAAGTAGGGCGGGACACGAGAAATCCTGTCTGAACATGGGGGGACCATCCTCCAAGGCTAAATACTCGATATCGACCGATAGTGAACCAGTACCGTGAGGGAAAGGCGAAAAGAACCCCGGGAGGGGAGTGAAATAGAACCTGAAACCGTGTGCATACAAACAGTAGGAGCGGACTTGATCCGTGACTGCGTACCTTTTGTATAATGGGTCAGCGACTTACATTCAGTGGCAAGGTTAACCGCATAGGGAAGCCGTAGAGAAATCGAGTCCGAATAGGGCGAACATAGTCGCTGGGTGTAGACCCGAAACCAAGTGATCTACTCATGGCCAGGTTGAAGGTGCGGTAACACGCACTGGAGGACCGAACCCACTAATGTTGAAAAATTAGGGGATGAGCTGTGGGTAGGGGTGAAAGGCTAAACAAACTTGGAAATAGCTGGTTCTCTCCGAAAACTATTTAGGTAGTGCCTCAAGTATCACCGACGGGGGTAGAGCACTGTTATGGCTAGGGGGTCATCGCGACTTACCAAACCATTGCAAACTCCGAATACCGTTGAGTGCGAGCTTGGGAGACAGACATCGGGTGCTAACGTCCGGTGTCAAGAGGGAAACAACCCAGACCGCCAGCTAAGGTCCCAAAGTATAGCTAAGTGGAAAACGAAGTGGGAAGGCTAAAACAGTCAGGAGGTTGGCTTAGAAGCAGCCACCCTTTAAAGAAAGCGTAATAGCTCACTGATCGAGTCGTCCTGCGCGGAAGATGTAACGGGGCTAAGCTATACACCGAAGCTGCGGATATGTTTTAGGACATATGGTAGGAGAGCGTTCTGTAAGCCTGCGAAGGTGTCTTGTAAAGGATGCTGGAGGTATCAGAAGTGCGAATGCTGACATGAGTAGCGATAATGGGGGTGAAAAGCCTCCACGCCGTAAGCCCAAGGTTTCCTGTTCAACGTTCATCGGAGCAGGGTGAGTCGGCCCCTAAGGCGAGGCAGAGATGCGTAGCTGATGGGAAGCAGGTTAATATTCCTGCACCGTCGTATGATGCGATGGGGGGACGGATCACAGAAGGTCGTCAGGCGGTTGGAAGAGCCTGTTCTTGACTTGTAGAAGGCACTTAGGCAAATCCGGGTGCGTAATTCAAGGGGTTGAGACGAGTGAACTTGTTCACGAAGCGATCGGAAGTGGTTCCAAGAAAAGCCTCTAAGCTTCAGTCATACGAGACCGTACCGCAAACCGACACAGGTGGGCGAGATGAGTATTCTAAGGCGCTTGAGAGAACTCGGGAGAAGGAACTCGGCAAATTGGTACCGTAACTTCGGGATAAGGTACGCCCTTGTAGTTTGACTGCCCTGCGGCAGAAGGATGAAGGGGTTGCAATAAACTGGTGGCTGCGACTGTTTAATAAAAACACAGCACTCTGCAAACACGAAAGTGGACGTATAGGGTGTGACGCCTGCCCGGTGCTGGAAGATTAAATGATGGGGTGCAAGCTCTTGATTGAAGTCCCAGTAAACGGCGGCCGTAACTATAACGGTCCTAAGGTAGCGAAATTCCTTGTCGGGTAAGTTCCGACCTGCACGAATGGCGTAACGATGGCCACACTGTCTCCTCCCGAGACTCAGCGAAGTTGAAATGTTTGTGATGATGCAATCTACCCGCGGCTAGACGGAAAGACCCCATGAACCTTTACTGTAGCTTTGCATTGGACTTTGAATCGATCTGTGTAGGATAGGTGGGAGGCTTTGAAGCGTGGACGCCAGTTTGCGTGGAGCCATCCTTGAAATACCACCCTGGTTTATTTGAGGTTCTAACCTTGGCCCGTTATCCGGGTCGGGGACAGTGCATGGTAGGCAGTTTGACTGGGGCGGTCTCCTCCCAAAGTGTAACGGAGGAGTTCGAAGGTACGCTAATTACGGTCGGACATCGTGATGATAGTGCAATGGCATAAGCGTGCTTAACTGCGAGACTGACAAGTCGAGCAGGTACGAAAGTAGGACATAGTGATCCGGTGGTTCTGTATGGAAGGGCCATCGCTCAACGGATAAAAGGTACTCTGGGGATAACAGGCTGATTCCTCCCAAGAGTTCATATCGACGGGGGAGTTTGGCACCTCGATGTCGGCTCATCACATCCTGGGGCTGTAGCCGGTCCCAAGGGTATGGCTGTTCGCCATTTAAAGTGGTACGTGAGCTGGGTTTAAAACGTCGTGAGACAGTTTGGTCCCTATCTGCCGTGGGCGTTGGAAGTTTGAAGGGGGCTGCTCCTAGTACGAGAGGACCGGAGTGGACGAACCTCTGGTGTATCGGTTGTCACGCCAGTGGCATTGCCGAGTAGCTATGTTCGGAAGAGATAACCGCTGAAAGCATCTAAGCGGGAAACTCGCCTTAAGATGAGACTTCCCAGAGACTAGATCTCTTTAAAGGGTCGTTCGAGACCAGGACGTTGATAGGCTGGGTGTGGAAGTGCAGTAATGCATTAAGCTAACCAGTACTAATTGCCCGTAAGGCTTGTCCCTATAACCTTAGCAGGTTGTAGCTGCAAGTGAGCAATATGAAGTGTATGCCAGTGAGTTGGATACGAATCATAACCAGTAATAAAAATAGATTATTAGGTACGAAAGTACAAAGAGATAAACAAGATTAGTGCGAGTCGAGATAAAGACGGCGCACACTCTACGACACTTCTTCTGAATTGGATTTGCTGTGGGCTGCAAAGTAGCGCACACACAGTAAATCGACAAGTTATGCCTGATGACCATAGCGAGTTGGTACCACCCCTTCCCATCCCGAACAGGACCGTGAAACGACTCTGCGCCAATGATAGTGCTGCAACCAGTGTGAAAGTAGGTTATCGTCAGGCTCCCCCATGCAACCCCTCTCTACTTACGTAGTGAGGGGTTTTGCTTTTATA
>NZ_JBMPPD010000063.1:0-5228 GCF_049339825.1 Undibacterium sp. RuRC25W
ATAGCTTTTATTGAATCTGTTTAATTGTGCCGTCTTCTTGAATTTTATAAATTCGGTCTTTCGTACGATGATTGAACCAACCACTATCAATAACAGTAATTTGATGATTTTGATCGATAGAAAATTGACCATCCACCGCCAACGTTTGGATGATTTTGTTATTTAAAATGGTCACGAATGTTGGTGCTAAGAGGTCTTCTCTATAGTTCGCTCCCCGATGCTGTTCGTTGTGCGTTTCTCTATCATCAACCAATGCAATCAATACATTTTTAAACGGAGTAAAAAAAAGCACAACAGGACGCAATCCATGCTTTACGGGGTTATCGTAGTCGAGAGGATGGGGGTATTCCATGCCAAGATTGAAAATGTAGTTATAGGAACCAAGCAAAGAGCCTAACGGGTCGGTATCTGATTTTCCTAAGCTAAATGGATGATAAAACACAGTACAGTTACTGGATGGCGTTTGTATATACTCCCCATAACGATTTCTCTTATTTGAGCCAAAGCACCAATCATTATATTTTTTAAACTCAAACGGTAATAGGGTGATTTTTCGTCCGTAGGTATTGATGGCGGCATTGTTCATCGCTGGTTTTTTATAACTAAAAAAGGCGTCGCCATAATCAATGATGATTTGTGTTGGAAAAACCAGTATTGATGCAGATAAAAACTCGTTGCATTGGTTTTTAAATTTTATGCTGACGCTATATCCCCAAGGTAATTTTCTTAGATCCATTTTCTCATTGAAATTTTTCGCAAAAAACGCAGCGATATTCTCGTCGGTCGCTCCGCCTTTCATCATTAATTGAAACGGATCAAAAGCTGTATAGATTTCTTTTTGAATCGGCATTTGGCATCCATGACTATCGATGATCTTATTGCCACTTATGACAAATCGTGGTTCTTGAACCTCATTGATTTTCATATTTGGTTCGTCATAATCAACGACTTTCTGAAATACCCAGTCACCAGAAATATCTTGATTCTGGTCTGCGCTCGTAAAGCTCTGTGCGTACACTAAAGTTGTCTTAAAAATCAAAGCAATCAATATTAATAGTAGTTTCATTATTTACTTTTAAATATCCAAATAAAGGCGCGACATGACTTCTGTTTAAAGGTCATGTCACGCATGATTTTGTTGGGTCTGCTAATGACGAATCCGCCCTCAACGACGCTTGTCCCTGCGCCAAAATGTCTACTGCTTTGAGTGGATATTATTGAATCCGCTTTATAGTGCCGTTTTCTTGAATTTTATAAATTCGGTCTTTCGTACGATCATTGAACCAACCACTATCGATCACGGTAATTTGATGATTTCGATCGATAGAAAATTGGCCATCCATCGCCAACGTTTGGACGATTTTGTTATTTAAAATAGTCACGAATGTTGGAGCTAAGAGTTTTTCTCTATAGTTCGCTCCCCGATGCTGTTCGTTGTGCGTTTCTCTATCATCAATCAACGCAATCAATACATTTTTAAACGGAGTAAAAAAAAGCACAACAGGACGCAGTCCATGTTTGACGGGGTTATCGTAGTCCGGCGGATGGGGGTATTCCATGCCAAGATTGAAAATGTAGTTATAGGAACCAAGCAAGGAGCCTAACGGGTCGGTATCTGATTTTCCTAAGCTATATGTATGATAGAAAGCAGTACAGTTGTTGGATGGAATTTGTGTACCTTTTCCATAACTATTTTTTTGAGGTATGGTGTAGCACCAGTCATCATACTTTTTATAATCAAACGGTAATAGGGTGATTTTTCGTCCGTAAGTATTGATGGCGGCATTGTTCATCGCTGGTTTTTTGTAGCTAAAAAAGGCGTTGCCATAATCAATGATGATTTGTGTTGGAAAAACCAGTATTTTTGCGGACAAAAATTCGTTACATGACTTCTTTAAATTTGTATTGACTCGATATCCCCATGGTGATTTTTTCAAATCCATTTTCTCATTGAAATTCTTCGCAAAAAACGAAGTGATACTCTCCTTTGTAGCGTCTCCTTTCATCATTAATTGAAATGGATCAAAGTGCGGATAGATTTCCTTTTGAATTGGCATTTGGCATCCAAGACTATCAATGATCTTATTACCACTTATGACGAGTCGTGGTTCTTGAAGCTCATTAAGCTTCATATTTGGATCATCATAATCAACCACTTTCTGAAATACCCAGTCACCAGAAATATCTTGATTCTGGTCTGCGCTCGTAAAGCTCTGTGCGTGCGCTACATTTGTATTAAAAATGAAGGCAATCAATAGCAATAGTAGTTTCATTATTTACTTTTAAAATTCCAAAAAAGGCGCGACATGACCTCTATTTCAAGGCAATGCCACGCATGAGTGTGTTGGGAATGTTCATGACTAATTCGCCTTCGACGAAACAGGTCATCACGCCAAAATGTCGAGTGCTTTGAATAGCTTTTATTGAATCTGTTTAATTGTGCCGTTTTCTTGAATTTTATAAATTCGGTCTTTCGTACGATCATTGAACCAACCACGATCGATCACGGTAATTTGATGATTTCGATCGATAGAAAATTGGCCCTTCACCGCCAACGTTTGAATGACTTTGTTGTTTAAAATGGTCACGAACATTGGTACTAAGAGCGCTTCTCTATAGTTCGCTCCTCGATGCTGTTCGTTGTGCGTTTCTCTATCATCGACCAACGCAACCAATACATTTTTAAGCGGAGTAAAAAAAAGTACGACAGGACGTAATCCATGCTTTACGGGGTTATCGTAGTCTAGCGGAAGGGGGAATTCCGTTCCAAGATTGAAAATGTAGTTATAGGAACCAAGCAAAGAGCCTAACGGGTCGGTATCTGATTTTCCTAAGCTATATGTATGATAGAAAGCCGTACAGTTGTTGGATGGGATTTGTGTACCTCTTACATCGCCATTTTTTTGACGTATCTTGTAGCACCAATCATCATACTTTTTATAATCAAACGGTAATAGGGTAATTTTTCGACCGTAGGTATTGATGGCGGCATTATTCATCGCTGGTTTTTTGTAGCTAAAAAAGGCGTTGCCATAATCAATGATGATTTGTGTTGAAAAAACCAGTATTTTTGCGGACAAAAATTCGTTACATGACTTCTTTAAATTTGTATTGACTCGATATCCCCATGGTGATTTTTTCAAATCCATTTTCTCATTGAAATTCTTCGCAAAAAACGAAGTGATACTCTCCTTTGTAGCGTCTCCTTTCATCATTAATTGAAATGGATCAAAGTGCGGATAGATTTCCTTTTGAATTGGCATTTGGCATCCAAGACTATCAATGATCTTATTACCACTTATGACGAATCGTGGTTCTTGAACCTCATTAAGTTTCATATTTGGATCATCATAATCAACCACTTTCTGAAATACCCAGTCACCAGAAATATCTTGATTCTGGTCTGCGCTCGTAAAGCTCTGTGCGTGCGCTACATTTGTATTAAAAATGAAGGCAATCAATAGCAATAGTAGTTTCATTATTCATTCTCCATTAGTGTGTATAAATATATTTATTGTGCAAAAACATTTCCATTTCATGTTTTCGTCTTTTTACTAGCCCGGGTAGCCCACCATTAGTAATGTCGGCAAATTCGTTGCAACAACCTTGATAATCGCGCGAGTTCAGTTTTGCCAATTGGACTGGATATAATTTATTTGTATTAAATGCCAAGCAAACTAAGGCATCAAATTCGTGTTGATATAACGGAACAGCAATTAATTTTTTAACTTTTTCTATAACATCTATTAAGTCATTTTTTAAATCCTCGTCCGCCGACTTTTCAGAATAACTGCCGATCACTTTATAATAGTTATCAGAACCATTTTTTTCTAAAACACTACAGCTCTTTTTTCCGTCAATTAAATGACCCCAGCCGATGGTGCAGTAGCCAGAACTATCCTCGTAGGGCTCCGTCCTAAGTTTTTCCCAGCTCTTAATGAATTGGATGCCCTTATCAGACAACGACATTGTGTGTACATTTTTGCGATCGTTCGTCGGACTCGATGAGTTTGTTGTTATTGCAGGAATAATCGGAGCGATTGGTGGAGGAATTCGTCCGCCACAGACCACGGCAGCACCTTTTCCTTCACGTCTCGCCATTTCAAGTATGCTGCCGTTTTCCGCTGTTTCTCGCGTTACGCTAAAGCGATGATTCGGCTCCTTTTTCCATCCCCATATATCAAAATGCACCCACGATTTAGCGCCCTCAAAAGTGCTCTCTAAATATATTTTGTCACCCGATTTATCCCTCGTTCCAGGTTCAAGAGCACCCATGTATTTCATAAAAATTTGTTTCCGAATGTTATTCAGTCCTGCGTCATCCCTCACTTCGTTTCCATTCTTGTCATTGAAGTGCAAATCTAATGCGCTCCCCATGTGATTGGTCGTTTTGGATTTCGCGTTGTTCTTGTTCCACCATGTACATCGATAGCCGGATGAGATGTATTTCAACGTGTAGCCAAGGTCCTTTTCTTTGGTGTGCAAATAAAAGAGCATCGCTCTTAATATCCAATACACACTACGATGGATTCCTGGATATTCCCCAGGACTAACCTCGCAACCTTGCTTATCTTTTTCAAGACTTGAATTACCAAAGCCCTCGCAATGCGTGCCATTGCAATGACATTTCATGCTGTCGAGGTTAACGGGATACTTTGCCTTGAACTCATCCAACGCAACTAAGACGCTTCCACAAACTTTTCCTGTCTCAGCAACGCCCATGTAATCTCGCTGAAATTGTTTGACCGCCAACTCTAATGCAGCATTAAATATGGTTGTAGGTTTAGACCCACCAAACCCAGCCAGTCGAATACTCAGCTCTTCGATCAATGGACCTTTGTCTCCGAATTTGATGCAGTGACTTTCATCGCACTGCGCGCTCCACTCTGATTTTGGCGTACCATTTTTACCTCTCTTATCGCTCATGATGAGCTGCACTGGGACGGTGTCCGATGGGGTAGTTGGCGAGACAGGCGCATCAATATTGGTATCTGTTCCTGAATGTCCAGATGTTTTCTGAGAGAGATTAGCGTGTTCTTGGCTAGTTTTTTTGGATGGTGCAACTGACACAGATGCATGACCGGCACTGTGTCCTGATGTGCGTTCATTTTGCAGGGGAAGCTTCAGAATCTGTCCTGCAGCAATGTAGTTTTCATTTCTAATGTTGTTGAGGCGAACCAGTGCTTGGGTAGTGGTTCTATTTTCCTTGGCGATCGACGCTAACGTAT
>NZ_JBMPPD010000064.1:0-5006 GCF_049339825.1 Undibacterium sp. RuRC25W
GGGTGAGATGTGTGTAGTTCATTATGCAATTTCGACTGGCCGGTCAAAAAGGCACAAATGCTATCGCATCTTGCCCTCATTAACCGGTACCGTTCATAAATTGCACTTCATCCTAGAATTCGCCATTACATTGCAATGCCTATCCGTGACAAGAACAAACAGAGAATATTGACTTCTCCGGCCATCCCTGCGATAAGCGTTTATTATTTGCTCATGTATTTTTTCAGTTCCATTTTACCAATCTGATTGCGATGAACTTCATCTGGGCCATCGGCAAGACGTAATGTGCGTGCCTGCGCATAAGCATAGGCCAAACCGAAGTCATCCGACACCCCGCCGCCGCCGTGCGCCTGGATCGCCCAATCAATCACCTGGCAAGCCATATTCGGCGCTGCCACCTTGATCATCGCAATTTCTTTGGCTGCGGCTTTATTGCCAACGGTATCCATCATTTGCGCTGCGTTAAGCACCAGAAAACGGGCCTGATCAATCAAAATACGGGCATTGGCAATGCGCTCGAGCGTGACACCTTGCTCAGCAACACGCTTCCCAAACGCGACACGGGTTAGAGAACGTTTGCACATGTCTTCGAGTGCGCGTTCAGCCAGACCAATCAGACGCATGCAGTGATGAATACGGCCTGGTCCTAAACGTCCTTGGGCGATCTCAAAGCCACGCCCTTCACCCAATAGCATATTGGATGCAGGAACTCTGACATTATCAAAAAGCACCTCGCCATGACCGTGCGGCGCATCGTCATAGCCGAACACAGGTAACGCACGGAGAATGGTGACGCCTGGCGTATCCCGTGGGACAATAATCATCGACTGTTGCTTATGGCGATCAGGATTGGCTGGATCGCTTTTTCCCATGAAGATAAAGACTTTACAACGAGGATCATTGGCACCAGAAGACCACCACTTGCGGCCATTGATCACATACTCATCGCCATCGCGCACAATCGACGCTTCGATGTTGGTTGCATCCGAAGACGCGACGGCAGGTTCTGTCATGGCAAAGCAAGAACGAATCTCACCACGTAACAATGGCTTGAGCCATTGATCTTGCTGCGCTGGTGTGCCGTAGCGTGCAAACACTTCCATGTTACCGGTGTCCGGAGCGGAGCAATTAAATACTTCAGCGGACCATAATGCCCGTCCCATGATTTCACACAACGGTGCGTAGTCGAGGTTGGTTAAACCAGCACCATGTCCAGACTCAGGTAAGAATAAATTCCACAGGCCAGCATCTCTGGCTTTGGCTTTGAGCTGCTCAACAATTTTCGTCGGGATCCACGCGTCACCTGCCTTACGGTTCGCAGCGATTTCGCCATAAAAAGTCGCTTCGTTTGGATAAATATGCGCATCCATAAACGCTTTTAAACGCGTCTGTAAATCAATTACTTTAGGGCTGTATTGAAAATCCATGATCATCCTCTTTAAGTCAATTGGTTGAGATCACACAACAGTGATCATCAAATAAATTTGCTACGGTGAGCGACTACGTTTTTTTAGCTGACGAGATAGCCACCGTCGACATTGATGCAGGCACCCGTGGTGTAGCTCGCAGCGTCAGAGGCCAGATACAACACGGTTCCTGCCATCTCATCAGGTTCAGCGATGCGCTTCATTGGAATCCGGGTTAACGCTTTTTCTAAGATCACAGGATTACCAAACAAGGCTGAAGCAAATTTAGTATCTGTGGCACCAGGCAATAAGGCATTGACGCGAATACCCATCTGCGCACATTCATGCGCAAAGGATTTGGTCATCGCAATGACGGCCGCTTTGGTGATGGAGTAAATACCTTGCAGAGGACCAGGAATCACGCCGTTGACGGAGGCGACGTTGATGATGCTGCCACCACCGTGCGTTGCCATGATTTTGGCCGCGCCGGATGACATAAAGAAATAGCCACGGATATTCACATCAACAGTCTTTTGAAACGCGGCTTCATCGGTATCGAGAATGTGTCCAAAATACGGATTGGTTGCCGCGTTATTTACCAAAATATCTAAACGTCCATGGGCACTCGTGATGTCGGCAAACAACGCATTTATCTGTGTCATATCACCGATGTGGCAAGCACGTGCTTCTGCTTTGCCACCTGCGGCAATAATCTCATCAACCACCGCAGCACATGCCTCGGCTTTGCGGCTCGATACAATCACCAGCGCACCATGTGCCGCGAGCAGTTTAGCAATCGAAGCACCAATGCCACGGCTAGCGCCGGTGACCAATGCGACTTTACCGTGTAAATCAAACAGATCTTTCATTTTGGATTCCTAGACGTAAGTGATGCACTTCGGGTTATTTAATATTTCCAGATGAGAAAAGTTATTCAGATAAGCTAGCGCAAAGCGGTTGTGATGACCGTCACGTCCGGGTTGAACATGAATCCGAGTCACACCGGTATTGACCAGTGACCAATTTAATTCGGAAAATTTGGCGTCAGGAATGCCAAGCACGTGCTGACAAATCGCAGAGATCGTGCCGCCCGACGTAAAAATAGCGATATTCTTCGCGCCATCATCGAGCGCCAGTTGTTGTTGAAAGGCACGGATACAGCGTTGCTGGAACGCATGCCAAGTTTCAGTGTATTCGGCATCATGCTGACCAGACATCCAGCGTGCGACTGCCGCAGAAAAAATATCCTGAAACGCCCTGCCTGCATCTGGCTTGCTGGTCAAAAACCGTTTCACTTCAGCAGGATCATCGAATTCCGGAACATGTCTGGCTAATACCTCGTGGTGATGGTATTCGTTAAATCCTGCATCCATATGCCAGCCAGTCGTCTCTACCTCGGAGGACTCCTGACCGCGCAAACCAGCGATGCAAGCGACAGCTGTCTGCTGGTGGCGATGTAGTGCACCAGTGACAATACGATGTATGTTGAGATCCCGCTGCGCCCACCAGTTACCTAGTTGCGTCGCCTGTTGTGCACCTAGCTCGGACAGCTGGTCGTAGTTTTGGCTACCAAACGAGGCTTGTCCATGTCTGATCAGATACAGTTGCGCCATGAATTATTCCACCTTCTTTTTTCGTATTAATGTCAATCGTTTTCATACCGTGATGCACATAAGCCGTCAGTTGTGCATCACTATCTGATATGAAAAACAACCATCTTTTTTCTGATGATGAGTGTAAGTCTGGGTCTATAATTTATCAAATGAATAGTTGTTATCAGATATTATTAATCTCATGCATATATCTCGCCTCGATCTAAATTTATTTATTGTCTTTGAAGCCATTTACACTGAAGGCACCGTCACCCGCGCGAGTCAGCAGCTCAATTTGACGCAACCGGCAATCAGTCATGCGCTCAATCGCTTAAGAAGCATGTTTGATGACCCACTTTTTGTACGGCAAGGCAATATCATGGTGTCAACGCCGCTGGCGCGCAGCATTATTGAACCTGTCAGAGTTGCCTTGCGTGGTTTAGAAATGACGCTGACTGAGAACAGAAAATTTGATCCGTCGCAGGCGAGTAAGCAATTCAACCTGGCGTTACGCGACGTGCTGGAATCAACTGTACTGCCCCCTTTATTGGAGAGCATTACGCGCCAAGCACCAGAAATCAACGTCGCAGCAATTCAGGTTGACCGCCGCGAATTAGTCAGTGAACTAGCCGCGGGAACCATCGATGTTGCCATTGATATGCTACTGCCACTACCACCAGAGATCCGGCGACAACAGATCTCGCGCGATACCACCGTCGTATTGGCCCGTAAAGATCATCCTATCGTCCAAACCGCCTTAACCTTGGACCAATACCTGCAGGCGGAGCATATTCTCGCCAGTTCCAGGCGAAAAGGGATGGGCTTGGAAGATTTTGAACTGAGTCGTCTTGGATTACAGCGCCGGATACGCTTGCGTTGTCAGCACTATTTCGCCGCTTGCCGCGTCGTGAGACAGACTAACTTGTTACTCACCATGCCAGAAGCATACGCACGGATCGTTAATCAGCAATTTGACAATCAAATTCTCCCCTTGCCGCTGACCATGCCTTCGTGGGATGTTTATCTCTATTGGCATCAAAATTTGGAGAATGATCCGGCTAATCAGTGGCTCAGGGAGCAAGTCATGCAAGCTTTCAGCTAAAACCTGCAACGACAATCCGTCCAGAAAATAAAAAACCGCCAGTTGAGCTAACGTGGCGGTTTATCTTATTTGACAATGTTAAGTAGCGATCTTCGTCTATCTTGTCTCGATTGTCTCGCGAAAGCTCGCGTTGAGTGGGTTATTTAGTTTTCTTTTCGGGATCATCAGGTAGCAAGCAGGCATCGATGATTTGCAAATCGTTATCTTTTGCAAAACTGACCACAAAATGATACGCCAGCGGCTCTATTTCTCGAATTGCCTCATTGACGACGACAGAACGGACACCATTAAGCAAAATTGGCCGGACATAAGGGGAATATTGCAAATGAGAATTGCGTCCGCCATCAGGACTAAAGCAAGACATGGCACCGCAAAGACGTTCCGCCCAATCGCTAGGGCGAAATTGTCTTCCATCACTGGTAACACCCTGGATGAAAAATTCTTTAATCGGCTGTGAATGAGTTTTTTTGGGATCGGCCATGTGCTCGGCTCGCTGTGAAGCATAATTGAACAAAGCAAAATATCATTCTGTGATACTCAGCTTTCAGAATACATAGGTATTATATCTTATAGAAGACTTGAATCGAAACCTCACAGACATTTTAATTCAGTACTATGCAAAAATAATGCCTGCAAGAGATCCGCTAAGTAACACATGAAAAAAGTATTCAAGCAAAGTCTGACATCTACCTTAATATAGTGCATTTCTCCGCTTAGTAAAGCAAACTCCAGCCCCAAATGTCATTCCGTACCGTTCGCAAGAGATAAAAAAGCCGCAATATGAACTGCACCCCAAAAGTTGGACACCCGTCCTAACTTTTGGGGTGTTTTCATGAGTAAATACACAAAGCAATTCAAACTGGCCGTTGTTAAACGGTATCAAGAAGGTTCAGCGGGTTATCAAGC
>NZ_JBMPPD010000065.1:0-4997 GCF_049339825.1 Undibacterium sp. RuRC25W
TTGCTCACATCAAACAATTTAGGCGGGTTGCAACGCGATACGACAAACTCGCTGAACGATTTGCTTCATTTGTGGCAATTGCAGCTTCGATGCTTTGGTTAAAATAAATGTCAACACGCCCTAGTAGATGCCAAGGCGTTACGCTAGCTAACACATACCAGCGTGAGTCGTTTGACATCCTTTAATTTGCCGATGTTGACCTTTAATAATTTTGGAGAACGATAATGACGAACGCGATGAACGAAACAAGCACAAGACGCCTTTTTATGCGTAACACTGGTATGGCCGCACTTTCAGCTGGTGGAATATTGATGCTTGCAGGAAAAGACGCATCGGCTGCCAGTCAAGGTGATATGGCTAATGATGTGGGCATTCTCAATGTTGCCCTTGGTTTAGAGCACGAAGGAATCAACGCATATACATTGGGTGCAAAGAGCTGCTTATTGCAACCCGCTGTGCTCGATATTGCCGTCAAATTTCAATCTGATCACAAAGTCCATCGTGACGCATTAATCAACACGATACGATCGCTAGGTGGCGCGCCAGTTGAAGAAAAAACACTGGATGAATATGCTAAGTCTTTAAACGCAAGCACACTCAAAACGCAAGCGGATGTACTGAAATTAGCGCTTCAGTTGGAGTTAGGTGCAGCCAACGCTTACCTTGGTGTCATCCCATCGTTTAAAGATATTAATTTATCTAAAATCTCAGCACGTTTAGCTGCAGATGAAGTGAGTCACTGGACAATTCTCAATAACGCACTCGGTATGGCACTGCCAAAACCATTAAATTTTGGGGCATAAGCGACCTCTTCTATACGCCCGATCACCCACAGAATGCGCTTTCTGTGGGCTTCTTCACCACATGAAATCGCACCATGAAAAAATGGGTATTTTGTCTCTTCTATTTTATATTTTTGTCACAGTTGCCTGTTAATGCACAAGGCAATGCGCTCAATGGAGAATCCATATATAACTCACGTTGTTTTGCGTGCCATTCTCTAGACGCAAACCGGGTCGGGCCGGCTCATCGAGGCGTATTTGGCCGAAAAGTTGGCAGTATTGCAGACTACGTATACAGCGCGGCATTAAAACACTCAACACTAGTATGGAATGAGAAAAATCTCGACCTGTGGTTAAAAAATCCGGAAGCCTTAATCCCTGGCCAAGCGATGGGTTATTCGGTAACGGAGCAACAAGATCGAGATGATGTCATTGCCTATCTGAAGAACATCAAAAAAACAAAGTAGTCCGTCACGACACCAGTGAAGGATGTTAAATTTGTCCCATCAGATGACGTGTGACGAAGAACTGTATGGGTATTGACGATCAGTGACTACGGTGCGCTTAACAAACTAAGTCATTCGCTACAACGGCACATGACTATCATCCGAAAAAACATAGTTGTTTTTCCCATTTTTTTTGGCCTTATACATGGCCTCGTCAGCAAGCTTTAATAGCTGTTCCGCTGACTGTCCATTATTCTTAAAAATAGAAATACCAATGGATGTTCCGACATGGGCTACGTTTTCCTGGTCAAAAATTGGCTCATTGACCAGAGCAATTAAGCGAGACGCAATATACAAAATACTTTCCCTGCTATCGGGTTGATCTAGCAAAATAACAAACTCATCGCCCCCCAAACGCGCTACCGTATCAGATTGCCTTAACTGACTTGCCAGCCGGATAGCAACTGCTTGCAGCACGCGATCTCCGACGTCGTGCCCATGGATATCATTGATCAATTTAAATCCATCCAAATCAAGAAACAAAAGAGCAATCTGTCGTTCTTCACGTGCTGCCATACTAATTAATCGGCCCAGTCGCTCCATCAGCAATAATCTGTTTGGTAGGCTAGTTAAACTGTCGTGGAAGGCCATTTGGTAGACCATTTGTTCACGATCCCACTGCTTTGTAATATCATCAAAGACGACAACATATTTTGTCACTTCCGTTGCGTCATTGCGAATGACGGATATCGACAACCGTCCGAGAAAAGTAGAATGGTCTTTACGCCGACACCACACATCTCCTTTCCATTTTTCTGTTACGCTCAGCTCTTCATAGAGACTTTTCAAAAATTCTGGATCCTGACTGGAAGAATGTAGTGCATGAACATTTTTCCCGATAAGGTCATTCGCAGAATAGCCTGTGAGCTTAGTAAATCCTTTATTGATAGAAAGGATCATCGAATTTGCATCAGTGACTACAATGCCTTCGGAGGTGGCATCGAAGACACTCGCCGCAAGACGGATTGCCGCGTCAGCTTCTTTGACGGCAGAAATGTTGGTCACGAGAGCAAAGAATCCTTTTACCGCTCCAGTGGTGTCCCGATCAGGTATATAGTTCGCTAATAGATAACCAATGCGGCCATCAGGGCGGGTAATTTCCCGCTCAAATTCCTGTACTTCTCCAGCTAACGCACGCTGAATAGGAGGGAAGTTGAGGTTAAATATGTGGGCCCCCAGTAAATCGGCAATATGCATGCCAACGACTTTAGAAGGTTCCAGACCAAACCAATTGACATATTCCGAATTTGCAAATTGACAGATTAAGTTTCGATCCCAATAAGCAATCATGCTGGGCAGACTATCTGTGACAGTCCGAATGAACCTCTCGTTGTTTGCGCTGATTTCTGATAACTCGTCGGCCCGCCTTCTGGCACTCAATAAATCACGCTCAAAGTTACTACGCTCGATCGTTACAAAAAAGAGCCAGACATAGCACTCAGTGTCATCCTCCACTGTTCTTTGGGCATTCAGATACACGGGAGTCTTATTGCCAACAGCATCATTTAACTGCAACCTAATTTCACGAATATAGCCCTCACGAATCAACATCGGCATCACGTGTGTCTGCAGGAATATCCGACTCGCCGCAGGGAACAGAAGGTGCATCGGTTTGGCAATCAGAGACGATGAATCGCTACCAGTCAATTGATGTAAGCTCTGATTGATTGACCGAACCATTCCATTGCGGTCAGTCACTAGTACGGGGCTCGGTATTTGATCAAAGTTCTGCACAAAAAACCTGTTAATTGGATTTTCCGATGTACTCTCGAATAGCATCGATGACAAGCTCGGGGGCGCTCATATGTGCACAATGTCCTTGCACATCCAATATCTTCAGCGTACTACCTTTGATATGGCGATGAACATACTCACCGACGCAAACGGGCGCTAATGTATCCTTGTAGTGTTGTATCACCAGACAAGGTCGTAAAACTTTCGGTAAATCAGCCCGGTTGTCTGAGAAAAACGTTGTTCTGGCGAAGACTTTCGCGGTTAACGGATCTGTCGAACAAAAACTATCTGTCAATTCGGCAGTTAATGCTCCCGACTCACTCTCTGCAGAAATAACAGGCGCCAGATAGTTTGCCCAACCGATGTAGTTTTGCTCCATCAGATCAAGCAAATCTTCCAGATCACTCCGCTCAAATCCACCAAAATAATCGGGAGGATCATTCAGAAAACAAGGATTTGGGCCGACCAATATAAGGCGTTCAAATAAATCTGGCCTGGCGATCGACGCAAGAATACCGACGTTACAGCTGACAGAATGGCCAACAAAAGTAACGCCACTCTGCAACCCAAGCGTGTCGCAAACATCAAGCAAATCTTGGACATAACCTGCCAGTGAAGAATAACGAATCGGGTCAAACGCCCTGATATCCGATTGTCCCGATCCGACATAATCAAACATGACTTGCTTATATGAATCGCTAAACGCGGGGGCTACACGATCCCACATCGACTGATTGCATCCAAATCCGTGCGCAAAGAGCATGACACGATCAGAATCGCCAACAACTTTGACGTTATTCCTTCTCAGTACGTCTGGTTCATTGTTCTTAACTAGCATTAAGACCTCCACTCAGTGACGACACGTTGATTGATAAATCAGTAGTTTGAAGGGCAATCGCCTTGACACATCTTCAACTCAATAAGTTCATAACATCATCCTATAGGGCTGACATAACGACATGATGATTGTAGCCGAACTTTAAAATATGTTGATATTTATTTCACTACTGCATCAATTTAGGTGAACCATGCGCACGAATGATCGACGCATTCATCAGCACGTTTCGCTCCGCAACATTGTACTTAAGGAAATTTCTGCGCGGTGCCACATAGCAATATTTAACAAAGATTGTACACAAATTTATTTGCGATAGGTTTAGAGGAAGAATCAAACTTAGTAATCAACATGGCCTATTGCTCCAGAGAGCTCAATGCATCTTTGAGTGAACCAAACAAGACACTTCCGTCCACCAAGCGGCTTCCGCGCTGATCCGTGACGACGAGATTAGGCACCCCCGCGATGCCGTAAGTTGTCAGCAGCAATCGTGATTGTCGTAGGCGCTCCTGATTGACGAGATTGAGTTCAGTATCTTCACGACTTAAAAGTACTGATGCACGATCAAGCCCAATCTCATCAAGACACGCTGTGACAATCGCGATATCAGTAATATCCCGCCCATCAACATAGCGTGTCTTTTGTAACTGCGTTAACGCATCGAGCTCACGTAAGGGATCTGTCAATGACACAGCAGTCAACGCCAGCGTTGCCAACGCTGAATCAAATCGCTTACCCAATCGACCCAACACATGTGAGCGATATACTTCCGTAAACCGTTGCCCCGTCAATTTTTCTATGCGTACATCATTCGACCATGCATAGTCTGCGAACGCAGCGTTCATCGTACGCCCGTTTTCACCAGCAAACAAACCTGTCGGTGACAGCTTCACCGTCACATTCGTCTGTTGCGCCAATTGCTCCAATACTGGTGCTGCGCCATAACACCAACCACATAAAGGATCGAGTAAATAAGTCACTATCATTGATGTCATTTTCCATCCTAAAATCACAAGGCGAATTCTAGGATGAAGTGCAATTTATGAACGGTACCGGTTAATGAGGGCAAGATGCGATAGCATTTGTGCCTTTTTGACCGGCCAGTCGAAATTGCATAATGAACTACACACATCTCACCCA
>NZ_JBMPPD010000066.1:0-3633 GCF_049339825.1 Undibacterium sp. RuRC25W
GGGTGAGATGTGTGTAGTTCATTATGCAATTTCGACTGGCCGGTCAAAAAGGCACAAATGCTATCGCATCTTGCCCTCATTAACCGGTACCGTTCATAAATTGCACTTCATCCTAGAATTCGCCAAACTACATTAAGCAATAGATGTTGTTATAACATATCATTTTCTAAAAATTAACATCCCTGATTGACCTGATCAATAAAGATGTATCGACGTTGCTAGGGAGGATGTTAAATTAAGATAGTCAATGTTAAGAGAGTCAATTTTATTCCGGATGAGATTTGGTTGCCTTATTGAAATTTTTAAAAATTATCTTCAACAAAAATGACACTATGATACCTGTCGGCCGTCTGTTGGCGTTGATGTTTAGTATGGTGTCTGTGTCGGCTGGCGCAGAGACCATTCATGCTTGTGTTGACCAAACTGACCTCCCGCCATTCAGTTACGCGCAGCGGGTCGATGACAGGGTGACAGATCGTGTCGTCGGCGCAAGTGTCGATCTCCTCAGGAAAATTGGTTTAGCTCATAGCTGGACCATAGAAATCCAGTCGTTGCCTTGGACAAGATGCCTTGATATGGTCGCCCACAATCGCTTGCAGTTAGCTATCAATGTCGATAAAACTGATGCAAAAGCAAACAAATTACAGACCAGTACCTCCTATTTTACGTTGCATAACGTGTATTTTTATTCACGTAAGATGCATCCTCAAGGATTGACCTTAATCAATCTCGCTGACGTGCAACATTATCGTCGTTGTGGGTTTCTAGGCTATCATTTTGATCTATTCGGTGTCGATAGCAACCAAGTTGACCGCGGTATGAGTAGCGGCTATGAGCAGATGATTGCTAAACTGCACCTTGGACGTTGTGATTTATTTATCGACAGTCGAGAGACGATGGCGGGGCAATACCTGATTAATCCTAAGTTACGTAGCTTGCTAGTCAACGGTTCCTTGGTTATTCAACCATTGCCCGGTGAGCCGTTGCGAGACTTGCACTTCGCTGTGTCAGGTTCAACGCCGCAATCCAATTTGTTATTGAAAGTGATCAATACAAGCTTAGAAAATCTCGACAAGACCAAGACTATGGATGACTTAGTGAACAGCTATCTCAAATAATGATGAGCATGCGTATGCAGATGCCTAACTCTAGGCGCTATAACTCCATTCAAATCGCTTTGTGTGCACTGCTGTGCGCGAACGCTTTGCACGCGAAGGCAGCGCAAGGAGACACCCCTGACTTAATGAACAACAGTAGCATATCGATCCCGACACAGCCCATGTTTGCGCTCAATGGCTTTGGCACCATTGAGGAGGCGCATACATCAGAAAATTACGGTGATTACGTGTTCGATAATCTACAACCTAAAGGTATTGGACGCAATCGTAGCTGGAGTGGTGACATCGATAGCAGGATTGGCCTGCAGTTGACTTCCCACCTGACATCGACATTGTCCGGTGTATTGCAGGTCATTTCTGAATACCGCTGGAATAATACCTACACGCCATTCGTTAGTTGGGCCAACCTGCAATATGCAGTCACTCCTGATTTTAGTGTGCGGATAGGTCGAATTGCCATGCCTAGTTTTATGGCGTCAGACTCGCGAAAAATTGGTTTCAGTAATATTACCGCACGTCCTCCAGTGGAGGTTTATTCGTTGTTGGCGCTAAAAACCAGCGATGGCGTCGACACGACCTATCGTATGCATTTCAATGACACGACAGACAGTACCACCTTGTTATATGGTAAATCGACAGTAACCAACACCAGCGGCGTTAATATCCACTCGACAGATATACGGGGCATCTTCAATAGTCTTGAATTTGGCGCGACCACGCTGCATGCGGCTTATCAGGAGCGCAATGTCGATAATCAGCATCCAGCGCTAGGCAAGTTTTTCTCGGCCGGGATAAATTACGATCCAGGCACTTGGTTTGCTTCAGCTGAATGGGTAAAAGTAATCAATTTTAATGGAAAAGGTCTGAAAGTACCGCGCGTTGCCTGGGATATTAACGCCGGTCGGCGTTTCGGTGACTTCGCACCGTATGTGACAATTGCAGCGTTACAACCCAACGTGAATACGGGCTCAACGCCTATCGCACAACGCAGTTATGCAGTTGGTGTACGGTGGGATTTGATGCGTAACATCGACGTTAAGGCGCAGCTCGATCACGTGCAGCCTCGGTCTGATTCGTATGGGACATTATTGAACGTAAAAAAAGGCTCGCCCACTGGCAGTCAGTTCAATGTGGTCAGCGTTGTCGTTGATTTTATTTTTTGAATGGGCACACTATGCGCACATTCTATCCAGCTTGCCTCGCTCTGACGTGTCTTATGCTCTGCGCTTTCCCCGCGCAGGCTGAAGTGGTTGTGATTGTTTCTACTAAAAATTCGACTAAGAGTCTGAGCATTGAACAGGTAGCAGATATTTTTCTTGGCAAAAATGCTAGTTTCCCGAAAGGTACACGAGCGACACCGTTAGACCAGAATGAGACCTCTGCTGCGCGTGATAAATTTTATTTGCAAGTGTCCGGCAAAACATCATCACAAATGAAAGCACATTGGGCAAAGATGCTTTTTACCGGCCGTGGTCAACCCCCAGTCGAGTCGGGCGACAGTAGCGAGATAAAACGTCTAGTGGCAAATAATCCGGAATTAGTCGGATATATCGATAAGAAGGATATCGATGACAGTGTTAAGCCTATGTTATTTTTACCTTAGACTTGTCTTACATTAGTTAAGCCGCTTTTTATCAATCCTCACTTTGTCGTTATTCGGCGCGACACCTATTTGGCGCTGCGTGTGACTGGTTTTTACGTCACCATGTAAGTCGAACTACGACAGATATCGGTGAGAACAATCGTCCTTTAATTAAACTCTTTAGTGATTTTAAGTAGAAAGAAGCCATATTTCTGGCGTTTTTAGGGATTAAAGGTGGGTGCAAACATCGACAACGAATTGATTGGTAAGAAAATTGATAGAGCAACCTATGAATGCCATTGGTAACAGTGATCGTCACAGTTAATATGACAGGCCTATAGGGCACAATCGAGACCGTCATCATTTTATGAAAGAAGACGGTGATGTTTGGGATGAATGAATCGGAGGAAGAATGTTGAGAGTATATGGGCATCTTAGTTCAGGAAATTGTTATAAGGTTTTTCTCACACTCAAACAATTGAATATCCCATTTGAATGGATTGATACCGATGCTGTGAAACATGAAACTCGCGCCCCTGAATTTTTGGCGATGAATGCTAACGGCAAGATCCCATTGCTTGAAATCTCACCGGGTCAATATTTGCCTGAGTCAAATGCAATTATGCATTACCTGGCTGAAGGTACGAAACTCTGTCCTACTGATCGTTTTCATCATGCACAAGTTCTGCAATGGCTTTTCTTTGAACAGTATAGTCATGAACCGTATATTGCTACGTCAAGATTTGTTTTAAAGTTTCTTGGGAATCCACCTGAACGTTTTTCTGATATAGAACGGTGGAAAAATCCTGGGCGAATTCTAGGATGAAGTGCAATTTATGAACGGTACCGGTTAATGAGGGCAAGATGCGATAGCATTTGTGCCTTTTTGACCGGCCAGTCGAAATTGCATAATGAACTACACACATCTCACCC
>NZ_JBMPPD010000067.1:0-2727 GCF_049339825.1 Undibacterium sp. RuRC25W
TTACACAACAGGAGATTGATCACGCCATGAAAAGACTGAATAATCGACCAAGAAAAAGATTAGGATACCTTACACCCAATCAGGTATTCTTCAAAAATACGCTTGCACTTCAAAATTGAACTCGCGATCTGTTTTCAAAGGCAGAAACGTACTCAAATGCCTAACAGGTTTGTAGTCTGGATTGTGATTTTCGGGGAGATCACTACTTTTTCAGAATTGTTCTGATCGTATTCTAACGCAACCTAAAAACATCCCGATGAGCCTTATTTCTAAAAAACTTGAAGAAAATTTGGGTGGTGTTTTTCTTTGCCTGATGTCACTCCCATTGCTATGGGGGGTATCAACAGCACATCTGTATTTCATTGTTAATCCAGCGAAGTTCATCTTTTTGCACAATATTGCAGAAATATTTGCAATCGTGGTGTCAATGTTTATTTTTATTACTGGCTATCATGCGATTTTTTCTGCACGCAAAGGTGCGGTCATCATCTTGGCAATTTGTTTTTTTGACGTCGGCGCTTTAGATCTGATGCATACGTTAAGTTATGCCGGTATGCCGGAAGCAATGACAGCTAACAGCTCACAAAAGTCGATTTTTTTCTGGCTTAGTGCACGCATTGTGGCGGCGGCAGCATTGCTTTCGTACATCGTTGTCCCTGCCTATGACTTTCCATCAGTGCTCAATAAAAGAATAGCCACTGGAACGATGCTTCTATTACTCATCGTACTTGCTTATGTCGGGTTATTTAATTCGGATAGTGTGCCCAGTTTATTCATCGTTGGTAAAGGATTGACGAAATTAAAAGTCGACATCGAATGGTTTATCGTCAGCATTGACCTGATCACCTTGTTCGCAATTTGGTTTCGACAAGATCAGTTGCCAAAACGGTCTGTGATACCACTCGTCTTCGCGACCTTGCTGTCTGCGATATCGGAACTATTTTTTACGCGACTTGGTGTCATCGACAAAGATAGTGCGAATCTCATTGGTCATTTATATAAAGTTATTGCCTATCTTTATTTATTTAGAGCGACTGTCAACGAGGCTTTACATTGGCCTCTGCGCCAAAAAGAGGTTCAATTTTTCCGTGAAAACGTGATGTTAGAGGTGGCACCGTCTGGGATTTTGCTACTCAACGATAAAGGGCGGATTCTTAAGTCAAATTCAACGATGACTCGCATGACTGGCTGGCCAACGAATCTCTTAGTGGGGACGGATGTCGATGTGCTGTTGCCTGCCTATGTCAAAATACGCGACATCGCCGCTAGTAGAGAATTATCAGGCAGTGACAAGCTGATCAGCGACTTTGATTTAATTTGCCGTGATGGCAGGACGCTACCGGTTGATATTTCAATTGGTTCTTTTACTGATGAAACCAGCGTCCATACCATTGTTTATGCGCGTGATATGAGCGAGCGTAAAAAATTAGAGCATTCTTTGCGATATCAGGCGATGCATGATGAGCTAACCGGGTTACCAAACCGTCGGCAATTTCGCGAGTGGCTTGATTTGGCGATCTCTCAATCCGTTGGAAATGGTCAGAGAGTAGCACTGCTATTTCTCGACTTAGATTATTTTAAGTCCATCAATGATAGCTTCGGGCATGTAACTGGAGATGCACTATTAATCCAGGTAGCACATCGTCTTGAACATCTTATCGCATCGAAAGGTATCGTCGCGCGTTTAGGTGGCGATGAGTTTGCTATTTATCTTACTGAGATTGATAGTGCCAGTGAAGCGGTACATATCGCAAATGATTTGCTGAGTGAGTTTCTAAAGCCTTTTGATCTCGAACAACAGGAAGTCTATTCCAGCACGAGCATCGGCCTTGCTTTTTACCCTGATGATGCAAACGATAGTAATACCTTGCTGCGGTACGCTGATATGGCGATGTATCGGGCCAAGCAAGCCGGGCGCGGTACTTTTGCTTGTTTTTCTTCGGAAATGAATCTGCAGACGCATGAAGACTTAAAACTGCACACGCGCTTAAAAGCAGCGCTGGAGCAAGGCCTTCTGGACTTACATTATCAACCTCAAGTCGATGTCCATAGCGGTCGTATTGTTGGTGTTGAGGCGTTGCTGAGATGGACTGATCCGATACTTGGAATAGTTTCACCAGCTAGGATGATTCCTATTGCGGAGGCGACAGGGTTGATTTTGCCTTTATCCAAATGGGTTTTACACCGCGCTTGTCAACAAATTGCGGAATGGACTGAAGCCGGTTTTCCTTTGTGCGTCGCTGTCAATTTCTCTGCTCAACTATTCCGACAACAGGATTTAATCGATACCGTATCGATGGCGTTGAGTCAAAACCAAGCAAAGGCAGAATACTTATGCATTGAAATCACCGAATCGGTGGCAATGATGCATCCGCAAGAAGCACATCGCCAGTTGATGGCGTTAGTTGCGATGGGCTGCAGTATTGCGCTAGACGATTTTGGTACGGGTTTCTCGTCGCTCGCTTATTTAAAAACTTTACCTGTCAGTAAGCTCAAAATTGATAAAACGCGAGTTCAATTTTGAAGTGCAAGCGTATTTTTGAAGAATACCTGATTGGGTGTAAGGTATCCTAATCTTTTTCTTGGTCGATTATTCAGTCTTTTCTTGGTCGATTATTCAGTCTTTTCATGGCGTGATCAATCTCCTGTTGTGTAATCGTGGTGAAATCTCTGTTCTTCGGAAAGTATTGCCTAATCAATCCATTCGTGTTTTCGTTCGTTCCTCGC
>NZ_JBMPPD010000068.1:0-2011 GCF_049339825.1 Undibacterium sp. RuRC25W
TCAGGCTTGCTCGCTACCGTTGTGCTCTCTTTTGAAAAACTTGTTGATGTAAATAAAAATAACCCGGAGTGATCCTCTGGGCTGACCAAAACCAATTAATACAGTAAGGAAGTATGAATATGAAATCCCGTTTCTCTGCATTTCTGGCGACCGCCCTCCTGGCATTGAGCGCTACTGTTGCTGCTCCAGTTTTTGCTGATGAGCCTGCTTCTGCAGCGTCCACAGCAGCACCAGCAGCCTCTGCAACAGCGCCAGCAACAGATGCATCCGCTCCAGCAGCTGCACCAGGCGACGTATCAGCCGCACCAGCGAAAGAAGTGATCGAAAACCCATACGGCCTCGATGCATTGTGGAAAACTGGTGACTTCGTTGCTAAAGGCACGCTGATCATCATGGCAATCATGTCCATGGGCTCTTGGTACATCCTGATCACTAAGATCATCGACCAAGTAAAATTGTCCGGTCAGGCAACTGATGCACGTACAAAATTCTGGAAAGCAGCATCTGTACAAGCAGGCTCTTCTTCTTTGAAAGAAGGCAGCCCATTCCGTTTCATCGCTGATTCCGGTATCAAAGCAACTGAACACCACGAAGGTGCGTTGCTGGAACAAATCGATCTGAATACATGGGTATCGATGTCCATCCAACGCGCTGTTGATAAAGTACAAAGCCGTTTGCAAGATGGTTTGGCATTTTTGGCGACAGTCGGTTCTACAGCACCGTTCGTTGGTTTGTTCGGTACAGTATGGGGTATCTACCACGCGTTGACAGCGATCGGTATGTCCGGTCAGGCTTCTATCGATAAAGTTGCTGGTCCAGTTGGTGAAGCGCTGATCATGACGGCGATTGGTTTGGCGGTAGCGGTGCCAGCGGTGTTGGGTTACAACTTCCTGGTACGTCGCAACAAGAGCTCGATGGAAGAAGTACGTGCATTTGCAGCTGACCTGCACTCTGTTGTGTTGTCTGGCAACATGAGCAAAGTCGCTAAGAAGTAAGCTTAAACCACACACCTCTCACGATAGAGGCGCAGAGCATATCGCAGAGCAGATCATCAACAGGTTTGCTCTGCGGGTTTGATCAGCCGGCTGAGAGAAGTAGCGGTTTTGAACGTTAAAGCAATCTGAAAGAGATACATTATGGGAATGGCAATCGGCAACGATGGTGATGGCGAAGACGAAGTCAACAGCACCATCAACACCACCCCGTTGGTAGACGTGATGCTGGTTTTACTGATCATCTTCCTGATCACCGCTCCGGTGATTACAGATACAGTCAAGCTCAAGCTGCCTGCAGAAACCAACCAGATATTTAAGACCAAGCCAGAAAACATCACCGTCTCGATTAGCAAAGATGGCGACATTTACTGGAACGGTAGCATGCGTCCGCTGCCAGGCGGCACAGAAGATCTGTTCGAGAAACTCAAAGTAGAAGCAGTGAAGGTACCGCAACCGGAAGTGAATATTCGCGGCGACCAGAACGTACGCTACGAGTTCGTCGGTAAAACGATCCTCAACGCTCAACGCGCAGGGATTGCGAAAGTGGGCTTCGTGATCGAACCACCGGCACGCAACTAAAGGAAGATTATGGGAATGCAAATAGGTTCCGGCAGCTCTTCAGCCGATCCGGAAGTGATGATAGAAATGAACATGACGCCGTTGATCGACGTGATGTTGGTGTTGATCATCATGCTGATCATCACTATTCCAATTCAGAATCACGCTGTGAATTTGAATATGCCAACGAATACGCCATCCAAGCCGACAGAACCACCAGTGGTTGTGAACATTGACGTGGATTTCGACGGTACAGTATTGTGGAATGGTGTCGCAGTAGCAAACCGTGGCGAACTGGAGAGTAAGCTGACAGAAATAGCAAACAATCCAAACCAGCCAGAGGTTCACCTGCGTCCAAATGCAGTTGTGCCTTACAAATCTGTTGCCGCTGTAATGGCCTCAGCCCAGCGTCTGGGTGTGACCAAAATCGGTATGGTGGGTAACGAGCAGTTCTTGAA
>NZ_JBMPPD010000069.1:0-1942 GCF_049339825.1 Undibacterium sp. RuRC25W
CACGGCAGCATTCGACATTAGGTTACCGCTCTCCCGTTCAATATCTGGAAGACTGGATGAAGAAACAAAATCAAGAGAATCTCGCTGCATGACATTCACCTGATGGTGAACTAATTATCGAGGGAAGGTTAGTCAGGCGTCGGCCAAAGCTCCTTTTCGCCGTAAAGGTTATAGACTGGGACGTTCTTTTTATTATTCATAACATTCCGAAAAATTCATCATTAATCTCATGTTCAACTAGATCATCAAGAATACGCTAAATGTACAATTTAAAAAATTAAAAGTCCATTTCTAAAAAATCATTTTCAAGTGAATATATTGCCTTATATAAAGACACTTAGGAGATGAAAAAATGAAAACAAAAGTAGCGATTATCGGTGCAGGCCCATCCGGATTATTACTCGGACAGTTACTGCATTTGCAAGGAATAGACACCATAATTCTTGAAGCAAAATCACCTGAATATGTCCTCGGACGCATCCGTGCCGGTGTTTTGGAGCAGGGCTTCGTCGATTTACTCAGAGAGGCGAAAGCTGGTGAGCGCATGGATAGGGAAGGCCATGTTCATGAAGGCTTCAGTATATCCTTTGCAGGAAAACAGGAGCGCATAGATCTGAAGTCCTTGACCGGTGGAAAAAAGGTGATGGTATACGGGCAAACGGAAGTTACCCGAGATCTCATGGATGCCCGTGCTGCGTCTGGTGGCGTTACCATCTATGGAGCTGAAAATGTTGAATTACACGATTTATATTCTGACAGTCCCCGCGTCACTTTTCAGAAGGATGGCGACCTGATAGAAGTGGAATGCGATTATATCGCCGGCTGTGACGGCTTTCATGGTGTGTCACGCAAGTCAGCACCTAAAGATGAAATAAAAACCTTTGAACGGATTTATCCATTTGGATGGCTTGGTGTGCTTTCTAGGACACCGCCTGTCTCAGAGGAGCTGATCTACGCATGCCATGAACGTGGCTTTGCATTGTGTAGTATGCGTTCGGAAAGTCTCAGCCGGTATTATGTGCAATGCGCATTGGATGAAAATATTGATGAATGGTCCGATGAACGTTTTTGGAGCGAGCTCAAGGCGCGTCTACCAAAAGATGTGGCCGAGCGACTGGTCACCGGTCCATCAATCGAAAAGAGCATCGCTCCTCTACGAAGTTTTGTGACGGAACCAATGAAATTTGGACGAATGTTTCTAGTCGGAGATGCGGCTCATATTGTACCGCCGACTGGTGCTAAAGGACTGAACCTTGCATCAAGTGACGTCTATACGCTTTATCATGCATTACGCAAAACCTACAGCGAAGGTCGTGCCGATCTGCTCGAAAAATATTCAGAAATTTGTTTGCGCAGAATCTGGAAGGCAGAACGTTTTTCCTGGTGGATAACATCGGTTCTACACAAGTTCGATGGTGACCCATTCAGTGCGAGGATTCAGCAAGCCGAGCTGGCATATTACACCGGCTCGCTGGCAGGCCTCACAACTATCGCAGAAAACTATGTGGGGCTTCCCTACGAACCAGTAGAATAATCTAAAAAAACCGTTGATTTATGCACATTGAGGATGGATGAAACCGTCGGTTTTATCGCATTAACGGAATCCCTTTATTTTCAAAAGCCGCAGCAAGAGATAGATCTACCCTCGTTAATTTTTTGGCCCAATACTATTTCTTGCTCTCGATAACCTTGCCTCGCTCCTACTTTATCTTGCATAGACATCTGATGTGCAGCAGATACTCGCTTTATTCCAGATGAGCCTCGTTTATTAAAATCACATAATCCACTTACATCAACATTTATTTGATTTTTTAGTAGGGCGTGTTGACATATAAAAAGCTGTTAACTTTTCCCGAAGTGTGTTTACATTCTAGATTTTAAAGAATGAAACGATGCTGCGACTGATGTTGAGAGATGATCAATGGGAACGAATTGCGCCTTT
>NZ_JBMPPD010000070.1:0-1643 GCF_049339825.1 Undibacterium sp. RuRC25W
ATATTCGATACTATAATCATGACCGCATCAAAATGAAATTAAAAGGGCTGAGTCCTGTGCAATACAGAAATCAGCCCTTAGTAGCATAGCAATTAAACTGTCCAACTAAATGGGGTCAGTTCATTCGTGAGGCTTTTATTTTTTTCTTCTCTTGGATTATTTTTTTTTAATCATCTCCATGGATTTGGAAATGCAAACATCGAAGCCAAAAGGGTTTGAAAATTGTCTTTAATATAATTTTCGTTGCTAAAGTGAGACATTTTTAGGTTAAGTTCTGGTAATAAGGGTGAATTTGCTTGGCTGTAGGCCGTCATATTTGGTCAAATACGTTAACTTCTCATTTGCCGAATAAGTAGTTTTAAGTATTAGCACGACGCGTCGACATTGTTTGAATAAGTTGTCTCGTGCTTCATCAAGTTGTTTTGTATTCAAATCCTTTGGAGAAAAAAATGAAAAAATCACTTATCGCTCTGTCAGTATTGGCAGCTATCTCTGGTGTAGCGCAAGCGCAATCCAGTGTAACAATCTACGGTGTCGTAGACATGGCTTTCCAAGCTGAAAGCAAAGCTGGCGTTAAAAAATACGCTATCGATAGTGGCGAGCAAGCTGGTTCCCGCCTGGGTTTCAAAGGCACTGAAGATCTGGGTGGCGGTCTGAAAGCAATCTTTGATATCGAAGCTGGTATCTTGGGTGATTCAGGTGCATCACAAGGTGGCCTGACATTCGGTCGTCAATCATGGGTTGGTTTGACAGGTGACTTCGGTACAGTCAAAGCTGGCCGTCAATACACACCACAATTCTACTTCTACGATGCAGTTGACCCATTTGATCTGGGATTCACTTCCGGCCACGCTGGCGCATCTACATCCACAGGCGGCGTATTTGGCTTCTTGACTGGCAACACAGCATGGCGCGTGAACAACAGTGTTAGCTTCCAATCCGCTAACATCGAAGGTTTCAGCGCAATGGCATTGTACGGTGCTGGTGAGCAAGCTGGTGACAACTCTAAAGGTCGTTCCCTTGGTGTAAGCGGCCAATATACAGCAGGTCCATTATATGTTGGCGCTGTTTATTACAAAGCTAACGACAACTTCGGTGGTGCAGTAAAAACTGGTTTGTTGGGCGCTACATACGATTTTGGCGTTGCGAAAGGTGCATTCGGATATGCAACAGAAAAATCTGCTGATAACACACTGAACACTAAAGGTTACACATTTGGTGTAACAGTTCCAGTAACAGCAGCTGACAATATTTTGGCGACTGTTGCACGTTTGAAAGATGATGTTGCAAACGGTAACAGCACACAATTCGCTATCGGTGCAACGCATGCATTGTCCAAGCGTACCAACTTGTACACTTCTGCATCTCGCGTAAGCAACGACGCTGGTGTTGATGGTGGTGGTTTGGCTGGTAAAGGCGCAAAAGACTACTTGTTCAACTTCGGTGTTCTGCACTCCTTCTAATTATTGGCAGGCGTAAGCCTGCTGGTAAGATGAATGAAAATAAAAAAAGCACCTTCTGAACTGCACCCCAAAAGTTGGACACCCGTCCTAACTTTTGGGGTGTTTTCATGAGTAAATACACAAAGCAATTCAAACTGGCCGTTGTTAAACGGTATCAAGAAGGTTCAGCGGGTTATCAAG
>NZ_JBMPPD010000071.1:0-1447 GCF_049339825.1 Undibacterium sp. RuRC25W
TGAAGTGAACCCTTAAAGTTGGACGGCTTTTACTACGTTTTACCGGCCTGAGTTCTGTACTGTACAGGACTCAGGCCGTTTAGTTTTAACTTAATCCGGTCATGGTTGTAATAACGAATATATTCATGCAGTGTTTTTTCCAGTTCTGACACGGTTGCGAATTTATTCGTGTAAAAACATTCCGATTTTAAGGTTCCAAAGAAGCTTTCCATCGCGGCGTTATCCAGGCAGTTACCCTTCCTCGACATGCTGATACGCATGCCTCGCTGTTTCAGTCGCATCTGATAGGCAGCCATTTGATATTGCCAGCCCTGATCGGAATGTAGAATTGGCTTATCCTCCTTATTCAGTCGCTTCATTGCCTTGGTGAGCATGTTGTCTACCAGTTCAAACTTCGGACTTTTGGCGATCTGGTACGATACGATTTCCCCGTTATACAAATCAAGTATTGGCGAAAGGTATAACTTGCTTCCTTCGATATTGAATTCCGTCACATCCGTGACCCATTTTTGGTTGGGGCGCTTGGCCTGGAACCGCCGCTTCAATAAGTCGTGCGCTACCCGCCCAACGTTGCCCATATAAGACTTGTATCGCTGACGCCGAATCTGGGATTTCAAGCCAAGATTCTGCATAAGCCTAAACACCGTCTTGTGATTGACGTGAGTACCTTCATTCGACAAGGTCATGTGAACGCGGCGATACCCGTAACGGCCTTTGTGTTTCTTATAGACAGCTTTGATTTTTTCTTTCAACGCTGAGTGCCGGTCTGGCGCTGTCGCAACCTGCATTTGATAGTAATAGGTGCTTCGCGCTAAACCGGCAACCTTCAGAAGCACAGCTAACTGGAATTGCTGCCTTAATCCTGTGACGACTCTGGCTTTGCCTGCCGTGTCGCCTTCTGTAAGGTTAAGGCTCTCCGCTTTTTTAAATAGGCTACTTCTGCCCGCAGCTGTTCGTTCTCTTCAATGAGTTGTTCGTAGCTCTTTGACTTGTCGTCTGGAGGCGGCTTTGCCTTGTCGCGTTTTGTTGTCTTCAAGGGAGGTCTACCTTTAGATTGTAGTTGTAAGGCATCTATACCTCGATCACGGGCAATGCGCAACCATTGAGCAATAAGCGACGTCGTGTGGATTCGGAACCGCTTCGCCGCCTCTCGATGAGATATTCCCTCATCCAAAACGGCTTGTAGCACCTTCTTTTTGAACGAGTACGCATATGACCTATGACGTTCTCTAGCTTCAAGTCCAGCTTCTCCTTCCAGCTGATATTGGTCTAGCCATTTGCGAACCATGCTCGTATGAACTCCAAACAAGCGCCCGACAGTTTTCTGTCCCATACCCCGATCAATGTACGCCCTAACCACCTTAATTCGAAATTCCTTTGTATATTTGGTCATAAAAAATGCCCCCGAAAAATTTGGAACAATGTCCAACTTTTCGGGGGCACTTCA
>NZ_JBMPPD010000072.1:0-1393 GCF_049339825.1 Undibacterium sp. RuRC25W
TGTATCAATTCGTTGCCAATTTTGACGGCAACCTTCAGACCAGAAATGCCAGCGTTTAATGCATCCAACAAAATAATATGTACCTTACTTTGATCATTTTCTTTATTCATGTATGTGTTCTCCAACGACGTATTTTTATATTGAGGGAATCATTCTTGGTATCATTATTTTGCGGACGCTAGTGAGCACCATCCATGGGATGGTAAAGAGCGTCCCATTCGCTGAGCGTTGAGTTTCCGAACAGAACTGCGATCTTTTGCCGCAGAGACGAATACAAAGGTAAAGTCCGTCCGTGCGTATCTAGTGACCCAGCTAATGAAGTGCCGTCGGTGTATGTAGCCTGATATTCCACGTCGCTGAAGGCATGGTGGTGAAACACATAATGCGCATCGACGCGATTACTGAAGTCCTTTTTCTCCGGTTTAACTAGTGGTTCAATCGTTTGATTTTTGGGCGCAGTAAAATCGTGCGTCGCTGCATGCGTTGTCCATGCGCCACTGGTGCCAGTTGTGACGCCTGATACGTCCCACTGGGTAAAGCTTGTTGCGCCGTTGACGATGACTTCTTGTTCGCTTTCGATGCGTATGCGTTTTTTGGAACGAATCACAATCTCGCCATTTTCACTGGTGATTTGAATATCTTTAAGTGCTAACAATGCCATTGCATCGCTTTGTGCTTGGAGATCAATTCTGCCGGCTGCTGCGATGTATTTCATGCCACCCAGCTGGGTGAACAACCGGGTGCCTTGCATCGCGCTCACGATCATGCGACGGCCAGTGGCAATAGACGTGTGTTGGGTGCTCGTGAAGGCAATGTGTTGACCACTATTGATGTGCGCGTTACCACCAGCGGTGACAGCGTAGCTTTCTGGCGTGGACATCACCATATCAGCGTTAGCGAGTTCCGGAAATTCGCCCGCAGCAGCGTTGCTTGGGACATCGCTAATTGCCATTAGAACTTTACTTTGGATGTTTTGCAGGCCCTTCGTGCCCATGGCTAAGGCAATACCTTCAGCGGTGTTTGCCACACCGCCCGCCAGATCAGCGAATCTAGGCGTTGCTTTAGGTAAGTTATCCGCAAATTGGGTGGCAGTTGCAGCTGTACCAACGATGTGCTGTACCGCACCGCTGGAAGAATAAATAACGCCACCTATCTGCCGCAAGCCAGGGGAGAGCTGATTCGCTACCGAGCTAATAGCGCCATTGATGACGTTACCGCCTTCACTTGATCTGCTATCTGACGGGGATGCATCATGCCCCTGTCGCAAAAGCATATTCATCTCACTCTGTGCATCGCTACTGATATCGCTTAAGCCAATGCTAGCGGCGGCAAAGGTGGCAGTATTTTTGATGCCTGCTATTTGCGCATTTTGGAGCTGTAACGAAAGTGCAAC
>NZ_JBMPPD010000073.1:0-1355 GCF_049339825.1 Undibacterium sp. RuRC25W
CGGCAGCATTCGACATTAGGTTACCGCTCTCCCGTTCAATATCTGGAAGACTGGATGAAGAAACAAAATCAAGAGAATCTCGCTGCATGACATTCACCTGATGGTGAACTAATTATCGAGGGAAGGTCAAAAAGCTATTCATAGTATCCGACATTTTGGCGTGATGACCGGTTTCGTCGAAGGCGAATTAGTCATGAACATTCCCAACACACTCATGCGTGGCATTGCCTTGAAATAGAGGTCATGTCGCGCCTTTTTTGGAATTTTAAAAGTAAATAATGAAACTACTATTGATATTGATATTGACATTGATTGCTTTGATTTTTAAGACAACTTTAGTGTACGCGCAGAGCTTTACGAGCGCAGACCAAAATCAAGATATTTCCGGTGACTGGGTATATCAGAAAGTCGTTGATTATGACGAACCAAATATGAAAATCAATGAGGTTCAAGAACCACGATTCGTCATAAGTGGAAATAAGATCATCGATAGTCTTGGATGCCAAATGCCGATTCAAAAAGAAATCTATACAGCTTTTGATCCGTTTCAATTAATGATGAAAGGCGGAGCGACCGACGAGAATATCGCTGCGTTTTTTGCGAAAAATTTCAATGAGAAAATGGATCTAAGAAAATTACCTTGGGGATATAGCGTCAGCATAAAATTTAAAAAACAATGTAACGAGTTTTTATCTTCTCCAATACTGGTTTTTCCAACACAGATCATCATTGATTATGGCAACGCCTTCTTTAGCTACAAAAAACCAGCGATGAACAATGCCGCCATCAATACCTACGGTCGAAAAATCACTCTATTACCTTTTGATTATAAAAAGTATGATGATTGGTGCTACACCATACCTCAAAAAAATAGTTATGGAAAAGGTACACAAATTCCATCCAACAACTGTACGGCTTTCTATCATACATATAGCTTAGGAAAATCAGATACCGACCCGTTAGGCTCTTTGCTTGGTTCCTATAACTACATTTTCAATCTTGGAACGGAATTCCCCCATCCGCTAGACTACGATAACCCCGTAAAGCATGGATTACGTCCTGTCGTACTTTTTTTACTCCGCTTAAAAATGTATTGATTGCGTTGGTCGATGATAGAGAAACGCACAACGAACAGCACCGAGGAGCGAACTATAGACAAGAGCTCTTAGCACCAACATTCGTGACCATTTTAAATAACAAAATCATCCAAACGTTGACGGTGAAGGGCCAATTTTCTATCGATCAAAATCATCAAATTACTGTTATTGATAGTGGTTGGTTCAATCATCGTACGAAAGACCGAATTTATAAAATTCAAGAAGACGGCACAATTAAACAGATTCAATAAAAGCTAT
>NZ_JBMPPD010000074.1:0-1248 GCF_049339825.1 Undibacterium sp. RuRC25W
TGAACTGACCCCATTTAGTTGGACAGTTTAATTGCTATGCTACTAAGGGCTGATTTCTGTATTGCACAGGACTCAGCCCTTTTAATTTCATTTTGATGCGGTCATGATTATAGTATCGAATATAGGTCGCCAATCCCTTCTCGAGTTCTTCGACGCTTTTAAATTTGTTCAGGTAATAATATTCTGACTTCAATACACCAAAGAAGCTTTCCATCGCCGCGTTATCCAGGCAGTTCCCTTTGCGCGACATGCTCTGCACAACCTGGCGTTGCTCCAGTGTTCGTTGGTAAGCAGACATTTGATATTGCCAGCCTTGGTCTGAATGCAGCATAGGTCTATCTTCTGGGTTGAGCTTGGCCCATGCTTTCTTGAGCATATCACTGACCATTTTGAATACAGGTCTTCGGGATGTTTCATAAGCGACAATTTCACCATTGTACAAATCTAAAATGGGAGATAAATAAAGCTTTTCTCCTGCCACATTAAATTCCGTCACGTCTGTCACCCACTTCTGATTCGCCTTTTCAGCGACAAACTGGCGCTGCAATAGATTCGGTGCGATACGACCGACATTGCCTTTATATGACCGGTATTTTTTGATTCTGACCAATGATTTCAACCCTAATTCTGCCATCAGCCGTTGTACTGTCTTATGGTTCACGTTGCCCCCTGATTGCTTGATAGTTGCGGTAATACGACGATAGCCATAACGCCCCTTATGACGCTCGTAAATAGCGCGAATGCTTTTCTTTAAATCGGCATATTTATCTTTCGCCATCAACGCTTTTTGTTGATAGTAAAACGTACTACGAGCCATTCCCGCAATCTTAAGCAAACCAGCAACTGGATAGTGTTGCCTTAGTTCCTGGACTATTAGCGCTTTTTGAGTGACGCTTCCAATTCTTGCTCTTGAACTAAGGCTTTCAACTTTTTTAAATAAGCATTCTCCATGCGAAGGTGATTCACCTCCTCCAGCAATTCTTCGCGACTGCGACTCTCATCTGGCTTGGCAGATTGTGGTTGAACTTTTTTTTGGGGTGTAGACATGGCTTTGCGGCGTCCTCTGGTGCGTGGGGTTAAGGCTTCGATACCACCGCTATGATAACTGCGTTCCCAAGCGCTTAAAACACCCACATTCCGAATATCGAACAAGATCGCCGTCTCACGACAGGACTTCTGCTCATTCCACATATGTTGAAGCACGGATAGCTTGAATTGAGCACTGTAATGACTGAATTTTTTATCTAG
>NZ_JBMPPD010000075.1:0-1047 GCF_049339825.1 Undibacterium sp. RuRC25W
TTTTTCTATTGTTTCGGGTTTGAAACGCCAAGCCTCTAGCTCTTGCCAACGATCTTCTTGGAGTGTAAATGTGCCACCGGGCAGCTTGGCGTTATAGCTCTTGACATCGATGTCACGAATAATCTGAGCGCGGTAGGTTTGCAATTCAACCTGATGGGTAAAGCTGCTGGCCCATAGCATAATAAAACCTTGCGGCGCGATACCAAAACGTAACTCAGAAAAGCGAGGTATCGCCTGACCGTAGTAAGGGGAATTTTTACTGACGGATTTAGGTTCGTTAAAAAATAATTCGTAAATGCGATGTAACGGCAATTCTGCCTCTAAGCGATAAAAGCGGTCTTCCTGATAGTCGTAATAGCTTAGGTGGATGGTCTTTGGCAGACGAGATCCTTTTGGATTGGTGCCGCCCATGTCGCTACTACCAGCGCCCCATGTTGCACCAAACCCAGAAAAGAAACGCGCCACGGTGTCGCCTTGTGCGTCTTTAAGCCAGTTGTCTGCCCACATTGTCTCGAGCCGGGAATTTGCACGAGGATCAATGTCGATGCTGTATTTGCAAAACGAGATATCCCATTTCATGATGGCAGTTTCTGGCGTGATATGAGGGGGCATGAATAATCCTTTTAAAAAATTGGAGGCGGAGGTCGGGGGCGTGATAGTCAACCCGAAGCCAGATATGGCAGCGCTGGTGAGCCATACACGGCGTTGTTGGTTGATGGGTTTAACCGGCTTCATGATGGCGCTTCCATGTCGTTGCGTTTTGATAACGGGGTTCCATGCCAAATTTATCGCTGGCAGAGAGATGAAGATAGGCATGACGAAAGGCCTTTGCGGCCTCCGTACCCAATTGAGCATCCAGTTCCCAATTCAAGCATGTAGGTTTGCCACTATTCTCCCCACCAAAATGTCGAGTGCTTTGAATAGCTTTTATTGAATCTGTTTAATTGTGCCGTCTTCTTGAATTTTATAAATTCGGTCTTTCGTACGATGATTGAACCAACCACTATCAATAACAGTAATTTGATGATTTTGATCGATAGAAAATTG
>NZ_JBMPPD010000076.1:0-995 GCF_049339825.1 Undibacterium sp. RuRC25W
TTTGTTTCTTCATCCAGTCTTCCAGATATTGAACGGGAGAGCGGTAACCTAATGTCGAATGCTGCCGTGTTCGATTATAAAACACCTCAATATATTCAAAGCTCGCAGCTTTCATTGCATCATGGGTTACATATCGAATTCCATGATAACGCTCATTCTTGAAGCTGTTAAACCAGCTCTCGGTAGGCGCATTATCCCAACAATTTCCCTTACGACTCATGGAGCAAACCATGCCAAACTCCTTGAGCTTGCTCTGAAACGCCTTACTGGCATATTGACTGCCACGATCTGAATGATGCATGACCCCAGCTGCCGGTCGGCGACGGAACCATGCCATCGTCAGCGCATCCGTCACAATGTCGCTAGTCATGCGTGGTTTTAGCGACCAACCGATCACTTCTCTATTGAATAAATCAAGCACGATTGCCAGATAGAGCCAGCCTTCATCCGTCCACAAGTAGGTGATGTCAGAAGTCCACGCTTGATTCGGCGCAGTCGGCATAAAGTTTCTATCGAGCAGGTTATCTGCGACGGGTAACGCATGTTTCGAGTCTGTCGTTACCTTGTAGCGGCGCTTATGGCGTGCGTGTATGCCATGTTCTCGCATCAATCGTTCGACACGTTCTTTGCTAGCTGTAAAACCGCGCAATCGCAATTCTCTGATCATGCGAGGGCTACCATACGCGCCCTTAAGTTCAGCATGAATGGCACGAATGATTGCCAGCATCTGTACGTCTGTTAAGCGCTTTCTGCAAGGAATTCCGCCGCGTTGCCAGGCGCGATAGCCACTCACACTGACTTCAAAAACGGTGCACATTTCTGTTAAAGAATAGGTTTTGCTGTTGGCAGCGATCCATGCATACTTCACAGAACATCTTTCGCGAAGTATGCCGCCGCCTTTTTTATGATTTCGTTCTCCCGCTTAAGTCTGGCAACTTCTGCTCTTAATCGGGATAGCTCCATGGCTTCTGGTGTGACGACTTTCGTGCCTGCGC
>NZ_JBMPPD010000077.1:0-977 GCF_049339825.1 Undibacterium sp. RuRC25W
TTTGGGTGAGATGTGTGTAGTTCATTATGCAATTTCGACTGGCCGGTCAAAAAGGCACAAATGCTATCGCATCTTGCCCTCATTAACCGGTACCGTTCATAAATTGCACTTCATCCTAGAATTCGCCGATTTTTAATAAATAGCTAAGATAATCATCTATAGTCAACGCTAGCACATCCAATGACCCCGACAAAACCCAAATTGCTCATTCTGCAACACGAAGGAAGTAAATAGAGCCTTCTTGATAGATGAATAAAACAAAAATACCATCGGGATGGTGTCCTGATCTCAACTAGATGTTGCTTGTTCTTGCTGAAAGGTCAGGACGATAAATTCCGCGGGTCTCACCACCGCAACCATCACCGTTACTCACCTATCACCATTGAGAAGATCATCAGCAGTCATGGTAGACCCAAGTCCACAACTGACACGAAAAGCCTCATCTGGTGATGCCCCTTGTATGCCGCCTTGCTTTGCATCAGAAAGAGTGATCGGTAATGTTACTGCGCCGACAATACCGGTATTGGCTGGTGTATTCCATACGCCAGCTAGGTCATCGTTCATCGTATACGCACCAGCCATCGCACCGCTAGGTGGCAACCTATTGGCATACGCCACGACGTGATGAATGATTTGCTGATAGATGGGGCTAACGTTGCGCCATCACCGCAGTATGTGCATCGCACCATGTTGAGGGGCAACGGACCGTGTCAATGGTCATGGTCGAGTTGAATAAACAAAAAAATAGCCCGCACAAGGCGGGCTTAAATCCAAATCTTTTGGGGACTTGGAGGAGACAACTCAACCATATTGCAGCGCAATAAATTCTACAACCGTTATTTTTATATATCAGCGCGAGTTCAATTTTGAAGTGCAAGCGTATTTTTGAAGAATACCTGATTGGGTGTAAGGTATCCTAATCTTTTTCTTGGTCGATTATTCAGTCTTTTCATGGCGTGATCAATCTCCTGTTGTGT
>NZ_JBMPPD010000078.1:0-845 GCF_049339825.1 Undibacterium sp. RuRC25W
TAGGGCGTGTTGACATATAAAAAGCTGTTAACTTTTCCCGAAGTGTGTTTACATTCTAGATTTTAAAGAATGAAACGATGCTGCGACTGATGTTGAGAGATGATCAATGGGAACGAATTGCGCCTTTATTACGTGGAAAAGCAGGCGATAGAGGGCGTAGTGGGCTTGATAACCGCCGGTTTGTTGAGGCAGTATTTTGGATAGCACGTACGGGTAGCCCTTGGCGAGATTTACCAGTCGAGTTTGGTAAATGGAATAGCATCTATATCCGGTTTGCCCGGTGGTCGAATAAAAATGTGTGGCAAAATATTTTTGCGGTATTGCGCGAAGATGCAGATATTGAAGAAGTCTCAATAGACAGTACGGTGATCCGAGCGCACCAGCATGCCGCTGGTGCTGCAAAAAAAACGGTGAGCAAGCGCTTGGTCGATCTCGAGGAGGCTTCGGCACTAAAATCCATGCCTGCGTTGAAGGATTTGGACAACTAGCACGATTTGTACTGACGGGTGGGCATGTGCATGACTCAACACAGGCAGAGATTTTATTGAAAGAAATTGAGCCGCAAGCAGTATTAGCTGATAAGGCGTACGACACCAATGCGCTACTGGAGTGCATTGCCATGAAAAAAGCTAAGGCAGTGATTCCACCGAAAGAGAATCGAAAAGAGCAGAGAGAATTTGACCGCTACCATTACAGAAGCCGGAATTTAGTAGAAAGATTCTTTGCTCACATCAAACAATTTAGGCGGGTTGCAACGCGATACGACAAACTCGCTGAACGATTTGCTTCATTTGTGGCAATTGCAGCTTCGATGCTTTGGTTAAAATAAATGTCAACACGCCCTA
>NZ_JBMPPD010000079.1:0-621 GCF_049339825.1 Undibacterium sp. RuRC25W
AAAAATCAAGGCAGGCTGGGTCGCTGATCCACAATGGTATATGCGTCATATCCGTGTCAAATTTCCCTGGCGTCATCGATTGGTGGGGAATGTCTCGCGACTGATTGAATTAGATAGTTACAAAGGCAGTGGCGAGTTTGAAACTATTGGTGCATGGGAAATGGCGATGTACCAGCAAATAGCAACCATGCGCGGGATTCCAGAAACTGCCATGTTTTGGTTTGAGGATAAATCTGGGCAGCGCCATTATTTATGGCTAGAGTTTCATTTGCGGCAACGTGCTGGCGGCGAGGCGGATTTACGGCCCGTACGTGCTGCCTTTGATCAACTCTACCCAGGCCGACAACTGGAAGACAATGAATACTTCCCCGGGGACGAAGATATGTCCACCGTAGAGGTCACTGTCGGCGACGACCCTGACCAGATCACTGCCGCCTTGGTCAAGGGCAATCAACGCATTCCACTTCCCGTCGGAAAAGTGCAACGCTTTGCACTCCAACCCGGTGCCCACTGGAACGGGCAGCCGTCACCTCAACCCGAGATCATCAAACTGTTTCAAACAGGACCAGACGTTTGATTGTGATCACTCGGCTGTCATGAATAATCCCTGTGTTTTATGGC
>NZ_JBMPPD010000080.1:0-578 GCF_049339825.1 Undibacterium sp. RuRC25W
GAAACGCACAACGAACAGCATCGGGGAGCGAACTATAGAGAAGACCTCTTAGCACCAACATTCGTGACCATTTTAAATAACAAAATCATCCAAACGTTGGCGATGGATGGCCAATTTTCTATCGATCAAAATCATCAAATAAGGATTGTTGATAGACGATTTGGAAAAGACAAATTCTTTCAAATTCAAGAAGACGGCACAATCAAACGGGTTCAATAAATGAGCTTCCCCCGAAATTTAGTTCCCCAAAGGTGACGTAAAATAAACGTAACTTTGGAAAGACAAATGATGAACAGGATACCAAAAAAAGCTTACACGCCCGAGTTTAAAGAACTGGCCGTTCAACGTGTTTCAGATGGTGAAGCCATCTCTGTCGTCGTCAAGTAGCTGGGGTTAAGTGACCAAACGCTGCGCAATTGGATCAAGGCTGTGTCGGAAGGAAAACTTAAAAGCGCAGGCACGAAAGTCGTCACACCAGAAGCCATGGAGCTATCCCGATTAAGAGCAGAAGTTGCCAGACTTAAGCGGGAGAACGAAATCATAAAAAAGGCGGCGGCATACTTCGCGAAAGATGTTCT
>NZ_JBMPPD010000081.1:0-521 GCF_049339825.1 Undibacterium sp. RuRC25W
CAGTAAGCTGCGCTCGCTTTTAATTAGTCAAGCTTCCACACGTACTGAACTTTCGTCCATGTTGGCTGCGGTTTGCCATCCACGGTACCTGGTTTGTTTTTGCAGGAGCCCGACATCAACTGGGCACGAACTGCATTATCGAGACCACGGAAACCACTGGATTTATCGATCTTGACGTCTGATACGGCGCCATCGGCACCAATCAATACGGACAAGACGACTGTACCGGTCTCTTCATTACGTAAAGACGCACGTGGGTACTCGGGTTTGCAACCGGCAACGTTAAAGTCGATCACGCCTGGCACAGTGACTGGACCAGTCGCTTTTGCTGGCTCTGGTGGAGCCGTTTGCTGAGTTTTAGCAAACACTGGGTTCTCTGGCTTCACGTTGGACACCGCATTGATGGTGTTTTGTTGTGGTTGCTGCTGTACTTGCACTTCTGGCGGCGGAATAAATGGTGGCGGTGGGGCCAACAGTTTCGGCGGCGGTGGTGGTGGCGTATCAGGTGGCGGTGGCGGAGG
>NZ_JBMPPD010000082.1:0-505 GCF_049339825.1 Undibacterium sp. RuRC25W
CTAATTTACCATATCGTTTTTTTCGTTTCTTCTGACAACGTAGATTTTTCCAAAGTGCTCCGCCTGATCGTTTATCCGCATAGACACGTTGATAAACTGTTTCCGGACTTATCGCCGCATGACCGCTAATTTGCTCTGGGCTCCATTGCTCCAATAGTCGTTCTTGCGCAAACTCCCAGACATCCTCGTCAATGCGCCGCGCGTTAATTGCACGTCGCTCCTCTGACTTTTTATGAGCTTGCTTTGGACGATAACCACGACCTCCAGTATTACGACGCAATTCTCTGCTGATGGTCGATTCACTTCGTTTTAGTAAGCTAGCAATCTGTCTTTGTGTTTGTCCTGCTTTTCTTAATGCGTAAATCTGGTATCGTTCTATTTGGGTGAGATGTGTGTAGTTCATTATGCAATTTCGACTGGCCGGTCAAAAAGGCACAAATGCTATCGCATCTTGCCCTCATTAACCGGTACCGTTCATAAATTGCACTTCATCCTAGAATTCGCC
>NZ_JBMPPD010000083.1:0-503 GCF_049339825.1 Undibacterium sp. RuRC25W
CCTTCGAGCGCCAATTTTGCGGAACCTTGGATAATTGGCAAGTCGTCGCCTGGGAATTCGTATTTGGACAGTAATTCGCGTACTTCCATTTCAACCAATTCCAACAATTCAGCGTCATCAACCATGTCGCATTTGTTCAGGAAAACGATGATGTATGGAACACCAACTTGGCGAGCCAACAGGATGTGTTCACGAGTTTGTGGCATTGGGCCGTCTGCTGCGGAGCAAACCAAGATCGCGCCGTCCATCTGAGCAGCACCAGTAATCATGTTTTTAACATAATCAGCATGGCCTGGGCAGTCAACGTGAGCGTAGTGGCGACCGGCTGTTTCGTATTCTACGTGGGCTGTATTAATTGTAATACCGCGCGCTTTTTCTTCTGGTGCTGCGTCAATTTGATCGTAGGCTTTTGCTTCGCCGCCAAATTTCTTGGACAATACTGTCGCAATCGCTGCTGTCAGTGTAGTTTTACCGTGATCAACGTGACCAATTGTACCGACGTT
>NZ_JBMPPD010000084.1:0-476 GCF_049339825.1 Undibacterium sp. RuRC25W
TAGAGCGAAGAGGCAGTATACCGAATAGACAATTTATCGAAGACAGGCCAGCAATTGTAGAGCAGCGCAGTCGAATAGGCGATTGGGAAGCAGATACGATCATTGGCAAAAACCATCGGCAAGCTATTGTGAGTATCGTAGAACGCAAGACAGGATTAACGTTGATTCGAAAAGTGGAACGTAAGACAGCGCACGCAGTAGGTCAGGCGATGATTGAATTGCTTGAACCTTATCGTAAAAAAGTACGCACCATCACCTCAGACAACGGACGAGAATTTGCCCAACATGAAACAATCGCCTCTGCCTTAAAAGCTGACTTTTATTTCGCGCATCCCTATGCATCTTGGGAGCGAGGAACGAACGAAAACACGAATGGATTGATTAGGCAATACTTTCCGAAGAACAGAGATTTCACCACGATTACACAACAGGAGATTGATCACGCCATGAAAAGACTGAATAATCGACCAAGAAAA
>NZ_JBMPPD010000085.1:0-438 GCF_049339825.1 Undibacterium sp. RuRC25W
CGTTGGAGAACACATACATGAATAAAGAAAATGATCAAAGTAAGGTACATATTATTTTGTTGGATGCATTAAACGCTGGCATTTCTGGTCTGAAGGTTGCCGTCAAAATTGGCAACGAATTGATACACGAAGGCGTGACAGATGCACAAGGAAAAATTGGGCACGTTCATGCCAAACTGGGTGACGATATCGGCATCTATGTGAAACGGTTTTTGAATGATGAGATGAAGCTTGTCAAGATCATCAAAGCCTTTTCTGAAGAGCAGATCGTTAAGCTATACAGCCCCAAAGTGAAGAGGGAAATACTCTTGCAGAAAGACAAAGGTACGCCTGGTAACTATCAGCGTAAAACTTACCAAGTGAAAGCTGGTAATACGTTAGCGTCGATCGCCAAGGAAAATAGAACCACTACCCAAGCACTGGTTCGCCTCAACAACA
>NZ_JBMPPD010000086.1:0-387 GCF_049339825.1 Undibacterium sp. RuRC25W
TTTTCTGTCCCATACCCCGATCAATGTACGCCCTAACCACCTTAATTCGAAATTCCTTTGTATATTTGGTCATAAAAAATGCCCCCGAAAAATTTGGAACAATGTCCAACTTTTCGGGGGCACTTCACTTGCGGCTCCTTTTTTTATGATCAACCGTCACTGCACTCCCCTCTCCCTCCTCGGCATGACACGCATTCAATGGCATTGGTGATTCCTTTAGTCCTCACTACATACAATTTAGGAACGCACGAAAAATTACAATTAGGGCGTGTTGACATTTATTTTAACCAAAGCATCGAAGCTGCAATTGCCACAAATGAAGCAAATCGTTCAGCGAGTTTGTCGTATCGCGTTGCAACCCGCCTAAATTGTTTGATGTGAGCAAAG
>NZ_JBMPPD010000087.1:0-288 GCF_049339825.1 Undibacterium sp. RuRC25W
AAACCGATTTTGCGTTTGTCTCTCGTTTAATGCAAGAGTGGGGCATCAACTACCACTTCGAGCACAGCAACGGTGTGCATCGGTTAATCCTCTCCGATTTCAATGGCGCATTCCGTACCGCCAGTGAAGCCTACGCCAGCATTCCGTATTACCCACCTGGTCATAAAATCGACCGCGATTACATTCACGCTTTTAGCCCAGAGAACAGCCTCACCTCGGGCAGTGTTGCCAGCCGTGACTATGACTACACCCGATGCCGCTCAAGCCTCGAAGCTAACAGTAGTGACC
>NZ_JBMPPD010000088.1:0-271 GCF_049339825.1 Undibacterium sp. RuRC25W
GATTTCATATTCATACTTCCTTACTGTATTAATTGGTTTTGGTCAGCCCAGAGGATCACTCCGGGTTATTTTTATTTACATCAACAAGTTTTTCAAAAGAGAGCACAACGGTAGCGAGCAAGCCTGAAGCAAGTCTGGCTTGCACAGTAAGCTGCGCTCGCTTTTAATTAGTCAAGCTTCCACACGTACTGAACTTTCGTCCATGTTGGCTGCGGTTTGCCATCCACGGTACCTGGTTTGTTTTTGCAGGAGCCCGACATCAACTGGGCAC
>NZ_JBMPPD010000089.1:0-271 GCF_049339825.1 Undibacterium sp. RuRC25W
GATTTCATATTCATACTTCCTTACTGTATTAATTGGTTTTGGTCAGCCCAGAGGATCACTCCGGGTTATTTTTATTTACATCAACAAGTTTTTCAAAAGAGAGCACAACGGTAGCGAGCAAGCCTGACGCAAGTCTGGCTTGCGCAGTAAGCTGCGCTCGCTTTTAATTAGTCAAGCTTCCACACGTACTGAACTTTCGTCCATGTTGGCTGCGGTTTGCCATCCACGGTACCTGGTTTGTTTTTGCAGGAGCCCGACATCAACTGGGCAC
>NZ_JBMPPD010000090.1:0-255 GCF_049339825.1 Undibacterium sp. RuRC25W
GTCGTATCGAACGCGGTATCGTTAAAGTCGGCGAAGAGATCGAAATCGTTGGTATTAAAGACACAGTAAAAACAACATGTACTGGCGTTGAAATGTTCCGCAAATTGCTGGATCAAGGTCAAGCTGGCGATAACGTTGGTGTATTGTTGCGCGGCACTAAGCGTGAAGATATCCAGCGTGGTCAAGTGTTGGCAAAGCCAGGTTCAATCAAGCCACATAGCCACTTTACTGGTGAGATCTATGTATTGTCTAAAG
>NZ_JBMPPD010000091.1:0-255 GCF_049339825.1 Undibacterium sp. RuRC25W
AGATGGAGAACACGTCTTCAACTGGCAACAAGAATGCACCGTCAACTGCGCGTTCTGGTGTTGGGATGTAGCTGTCGAGTGCATCAGCCAATTTCATGATTGCTTCTTCGCCCAATGGACCTTTGTCGCCTTCGAGCGCCAATTTTGCGGAACCTTGGATAATTGGCAAGTCGTCGCCTGGGAATTCGTATTTGGACAGTAATTCGCGTACTTCCATTTCAACCAATTCCAACAATTCAGCGTCATCAACCATGT
>NZ_JBMPPD010000092.1:0-251 GCF_049339825.1 Undibacterium sp. RuRC25W
ATAGCTTGCCGATGGTTTTTGCCAATGATCGTATCTGCTTCCCAATCGCCTATTCGACTGCGCTGCTCTACAATTGCTGGCCTGTCTTCGATAAATTGTCTATTCGGTATACTGCCTCTTCGCTCTAATTTACCATATCGTTTTTTTCGTTTCTTCTGACAACGTAGATTTTTCCAAAGTGCTCCGCCTGATCGTTTATCCGCATAGACACGTTGATAAACTGTTTCCGGACTTATCGCCGCATGACCGCT
>NZ_JBMPPD010000093.1:0-250 GCF_049339825.1 Undibacterium sp. RuRC25W
GCCTTTGTAACTATCTAATTCAATCAGTCGCGAGACATTCCCCACCAATCGATGACGCCAGGGAAATTTGACACGGATATGACGCATATACCATTGTGGATCAGCGACCCAGCCTGCCTTGATTTTTTCTATTGTTTCGGGTTTGAAACGCCAAGCCTCTAGCTCTTGCCAACGATCTTCTTGGAGTGTAAATGTGCCACCGGGCAGCTTGGCGTTATAGCTCTTGACATCGATGTCACGAATAATCTGA
>NZ_JBMPPD010000094.1:0-250 GCF_049339825.1 Undibacterium sp. RuRC25W
ATAGCTTGCCGATGGTTTTTGCCAATGATCGTATCTGCTTCCCAATCGCCTATTCGACTGCGCTGCTCTACAATTGCTGGCCTGTCTTCGATAAATTGTCTATTCGGTATACTGCCTCTTCGCTCTAGGGCGTGTTGACATATAAAAAGCTGTTAACTTTTCCCGAAGTGTGTTTACATTCTAGATTTTAAAGAATGAAACGATGCTGCGACTGATGTTGAGAGATGATCAATGGGAACGAATTGCGCCT
>NZ_JBMPPD010000095.1:0-249 GCF_049339825.1 Undibacterium sp. RuRC25W
TCAGATTATTCGTGACATCGATGTCAAGAGCTATAACGCCAAGCTGCCCGGTGGCACATTTACACTCCAAGAAGATCGTTGGCAAGAGCTAGAGGCTTGGCGTTTCAAACCCGAAACAATAGAAAAATCAAGGCAGGCTGGGTCGCTGATCCACAATGGTATATGCGTCATATCCGTGTCAAATTTCCCTGGCGTCATCGATTGGTGGGGAATGTCTCGCGACTGATTGAATTAGATAGTTACAAAGGC
>NZ_JBMPPD010000096.1:0-248 GCF_049339825.1 Undibacterium sp. RuRC25W
TTTGCTCACATCAAACAATTTAGGCGGGTTGCAACGCGATACGACAAACTCGCTGAACGATTTGCTTCATTTGTGGCAATTGCAGCTTCGATGCTTTGGTTAAAATAAATGTCAACACGCCCTAATTTACCATATCGTTTTTTTCGTTTCTTCTGACAACGTAGATTTTTCCAAAGTGCTCCGCCTGATCGTTTATCCGCATAGACACGTTGATAAACTGTTTCCGGACTTATCGCCGCATGACCGCT
>NZ_JBMPPD010000097.1:0-246 GCF_049339825.1 Undibacterium sp. RuRC25W
TTAAAACACCCACATTCCGAATATCGAACAAGATCGCCGTCTCACGACAGGACTTCTGCTCATTCCACATATGTTGAAGCACGGATAGCTTGAATTGAGCACTGTAATGACTGAATTTTTTATCTAGGGCGTGTTGACATTTATTTTAACCAAAGCATCGAAGCTGCAATTGCCACAAATGAAGCAAATCGTTCAGCGAGTTTGTCGTATCGCGTTGCAACCCGCCTAAATTGTTTGATGTGAGCA
>NZ_JBMPPD010000098.1:0-246 GCF_049339825.1 Undibacterium sp. RuRC25W
CGCAATTCGTTCCCATTGATCATCTCTCAACATCAGTCGCAGCATCGTTTCATTCTTTAAAATCTAGAATGTAAACACACTTCGGGAAAAGTTAACAGCTTTTTATATGTCAACACGCCCTAGTCCAGCTTCGCCGTGCAAGGTATATTGCTTTACCCAATTACGCACGAACGAGGGATTAATTTCATATTGATGAGCAACGGCTTGATAACCCGCTGAACCTTCTTGATACCGTTTAACAACGGC
>NZ_JBMPPD010000099.1:0-231 GCF_049339825.1 Undibacterium sp. RuRC25W
GTCGGGTTAAGAAGCGGCCTTGCTCGTCGGTTTTGTTGGCCTGCGGATTCGATCCTGCATTCGGTTGGCTATACCGATTACCGCTCTGGGCATCATGCCAGCTGTAGAGTTCTTGGTTGTTTTGTCCGGTTTTGCGAGGGTCACTACTGTTAGCTTCGAGGCTTGAGCGGCATCGGGTGTAGTCATAGTCACGGCTGGCAACACTGCCCGAGGTGAGGCTGTTCTCTGGGC
>NZ_JBMPPD010000100.1:0-208 GCF_049339825.1 Undibacterium sp. RuRC25W
TCAAACCAAGGCTTATATTTACCTGATTTAGCAACGAAGCGTTGTGTTCGTTTGCAGCAGAGAAGCGAGATTATGCAGCACTTTATTAACCCTGTCAACTCCCTGACCGCTTTTGCTGTTCTTTCTGATGCATCTTATTCAGATCTTGTCGCTTTCGCGTCAACTTCATCAAACCGAACCGCCGGAGTTCCTGGCTGCTGCTTTCTTC